>JBKGUS010000329.1:0-27899 GCA_046462295.1 Thermoleophilaceae bacterium
AGCGCGTGCTCCGCGAGCCGCCGTCCCCGCACGAACGGGCAGCGGTGCGCCTGGAGCTGGTCCACGCGCTCGAGCTCGCGGGGCGCCCCGAGGTGGAGGAGCACCTCGCGGCCGTGCTTGAAAGCAGCGGAGCTCCGGACAAGGAGGTGCCGGATGACGGCGCGACGCCGGCCGAACGCGCGCAGGCGGCCGCCGCGCTCGGGCGGCGGCTTGCCCTGAGCGGGCGCGCCGAGGAGGCGGTCGACCTGCTCGAGCGCGCGCTAGCGGAGGCGGCTGGAGGCGACCCCGAGCGCGAGCGGTCGCTGCTCGCCGAGCTGCTGTCTGTGGCGCAGGTGCGCCCGCGGATGCGCGCGCGGCTGGGCGCGCGGCTGCAAGCGCTTCGTACCGCGCGCTTGCCGGGGGACACACCCGCCGGCCGCAAGCTCCTCGCGATGCAGGCGGTCGAGCGCGCGTTGGCCTGCGACCCGCTCGAGCAGGTGCTCGCGTCGGCGACTGCGGCACTCGCCGACGGGCGCCTGCTGGCGGAGGAGACGGCCAGCTCCCCGACCTACCAGAACGTGGGCAACGCCCTCTCACACGTCGGCGAGTCCGCGCGGGCGCTGCAGCTGCGCGAAGCCGCGATCGGAGACGCCCGCGCGCGCGGCTCGGTGTTCGCCTATGCGCTCAACTCGAGCTTTCGCGGGATCGACCGGCTCCGCGTCGGCGATCTTCCCGGCGCGGAGGAGGACCTACGGGCCGGGCTCGAGCTGGTGCACGAGTACTACCCACCTGGCGTGGAACTGCTCGGCGCCTTCCTCGTGGAGGCGCTCGTGGCGCGCGGGGCGCTCGCGGACGCGCGCACCACGCTGGCCGCGCTTGCGCCCCCCGGTGACGGCGCATGGCCCGAGCTGTGGCGCTCCGCGCGCGGCCGGCTGCGGCTCGCGGAGGGAGACGCCGCGAGAGCTGCGGACGACCTCGTGGAGTCCACCCGGATCTGGGAGAGCTTCGGGGTGCGACATACGATGTTCGACGCCGACGGTGCCCGTGCGCTCGTGCGGGCCGGGCGTCCCGAGCTCGCCGCGGAGCTCGCCGAGCGCGAGCTGGCCGCCGCGCGCGGCAGCGGGGCGCCTCGGATACTCGGCATGGCGCTGCACGCCACCGGCCTCGTGCGCGGCGGACCGGACGGCGTCGACCTCCTCGCCGAGGCCGTCGCGCTGCTGGAGCGCTCCGCGTTGCGGCTCACGCTCGCCGACGTGCTCGTCGACCTCGGCGCCGCAATGCGCCGCGCCGGCCGGCGCTCGGACGCGCGCGAGCCGCTGAGCCGCGGGCTCGAGCTGGCCGCCGACTGCGGAGCCGCGCCGCTCGCCGAGTTGGCAGGAATCGAGCTCGAGGCACTGGGCGCGCGGCCGCGGAGCATCCTGCGTCGGGGCGCGGACGCGCTCACTCCCAGCGAGCGCCGCGTGGCCGGGATGGCGAGATCGGGCATGCAGAACCGCGAGATCGCCCAAGCGCTGTTCGTGACCGTCAAGACCGTCGAGACCCAGCTCTCGAGCGCGTACCGCAAGCTCGGCATCGCCTCGCGCCGAGACCTGGCCGCGGCGCTCGCATCACCCGGCGACCGGCGCTGAGTTTCAGGGTCCGCTACCGATTCGAAGCGGCGCGGACTGCGGCAAGCTCGCAGACGTGGACGAGGTCCCGAGCGGTCCCCGGCATCATCCACCGGGTGTCCGTTGCTGTGACCGCTCGGCGCGTCCTGTTGGCGCTCGCGACGAGCGCGGGATGGGAGCGCGCGGTGCGCGCCCTCCCCGGTGGGGAGCGGGGCGCCTACCGGCTGGCCAGGCGCTACGTCGCCGGGACGCGGCCGGAGGATGCCCTTGTATGCGCGCATCGCCTCGCCGCGGCGGGGCTCGCGAGCTCGATCGACTTTTTCGGCGAGAACGTCTCCGATCCGATCGAGGCGGACCGTGTCACCGACCACTACGTCGCCCTCGCGCAAACGCTCGAGTGTGCTCGCGACAACACGTTCCTGTCGATCGATCTCTCGCACATCGGCCTCGACCAGCCCGGGGAGGCGGTGCAGCAGCGCCTCGAGCGGATCGCCGCTGCGCTTCCAGCCGGGCGACGCATCCAGGTGGGCGCAGAGCAGGAGCGCCGCGCCGATCGCATCTTGGCGGCGGTCTCGGCCGTGGCCCGCACGGGCGGCGCGGTGTCGGCAACCATCCAGGCGAACCTCAAGCGCAGCCGGACGGATGCCCAGGCCCTTGCGGAGGGCGGGGTGCCGATCCGACTCGTCAAGGGCGCCTACGTGGAGGATCCGCAGGTCGCGCGGCCCTGGGGTGAACCGACCGATCTGGCCTTCCTCGAGCTCGCCCACGAGCTGCATGCAAACGGCGCAGAGATCGCCATCGCCACCCACGACGCCGTTCTGCGGGAGGCGCTCTTGCGTGCCCTGCCGGGTATCGGCATCGAGATGCTGCTTGGCGTGCGCAGCGCGGACGCGAGGGTCCTCGCCGGCCGCCGAGTGCCAGTCAGGATCTACGTGCCCTACGGGGACGGCTGGTTCCGCTACGCGATGCGCCGCTGGGCCGAGTCACTGGGCCGATAAAGCCCTCGGTCGGCAGAACGGCCCAGCTTCCCACTCTCGCGATCTGTCAGCCTTGCGCCGCTGAGCCGACGAACGAGCAGCAGGGGAAGGATGGAAGGAGGCAACGATGCACGCGCTTGCGCTCGTCGCGGTGGTCGGTGTGCTGCGGGCCACCCTTTGGTCCTTCAGCTTCGGCTCGCGTGCATCGCCCGCCGATTCGATGCCGGCGACCACAGTCGTGCCGTTTCGGCCAGTGATGAGCCCAGAACGGACCGCGGTGCCGGTCTGGAGCTGACGGCGAATTGTCAGGGGGTCGCCGCGCGGCGGGCCCTGACGTCCCACCCGGTCATGATCGCCTTCATGCGCTCCGACAAGGACGGCTGCTCCTCGAAAGCCCTCAGCGAGCGGACGCGCACGCGGAGCACCTGCCGGAGCGTTGTGGTCGGCCGGAACGGGTCGGCTGCGATGCTCCCGTCCGCGAGCGACACCGCCGCCGCTGGGATCCCGCCGATCTCGCCGATCAGCACTGGACCGACCAGCGGTGACCGACTGTCCAGCTCAGCGAGGCGGCGAAGCGCGCTCTCGTCGTCGACGGTGGCCTGGCGGATGACGTAAGCGTTGGCGGGCAGCATGGGGACCTTTCGTCAGCGGAGGGCAGAGCTGAGGAATCTGCCATCCGGCGCGCGCAGGGACTGTGAGATCACGCACGCTCCCAGCTCCCTCGATTCGCAGCGCCGCTCAATGTTCGCTCGCTAGGTCGAGGGCGGGTGTCCCGCCAGCCGGTTTCGTGGGCCCAGATCACGACGTGGATGCGGTCGCGCAGTCCGAGTCTGTGTTGTTGCGCGCGGGCGAGGTGCGTCTTGACGGCGCTTGAGTGCAATATCACCGCCCTCAGATGAGCGCGATCACCCATCTCTACGCCGGTGTCCCGGTATCCGATCTCGACGCCAGCATCGATTGGTACACGCGGTTCTTCGGGCGGCCCCCAGACTTCCGCGCCGGGGACGAGATTCTCTGGGAGATCGACGAGCGCGCCTGGCTCTTCATCGAGCCGAACGCGGCGCGGGCGGGCGCGGGCCGGATCACCCTCTCCGTCGTTGGGCTCGACGCGCTCCTCGAGCGCCTCGCTGCCCAGCGCATCGAGCACGAACCGATCGAGATCTACTCGAACGGTGTCCGCCACGTGAACGTCCCCGATCCGGATGGGAACGCGATTGCGTTCGCCGAGCCGCCCGACGCCGCGAGCGCGTCACCTCGGTCGGCCGGGCCCGGGGCCTAATCATCTAGGGCAGCGACGCTGCGCTGCCTCCTTGACACGGAAGCAGCAGCGACGCTGGCGCAGATCGCGCTTCGAGGGATGACTGCAACTCGTCCGACGCAGTCAAGCGCCACGTCATCCAGCCCGGTGATCACTTTGCGCGGAAACCATTCGCGCCGGGCGGGGCGTGGAGCGAGATGGGTCGTACTACGCGCCGTGGGTCGCGATGGCGGCTGCCATCAGGTCAGCGGCGGCTTCGTCGTCGAGGCCCTCGCGGGACAGGCGGCGCCAGGTCCAGAAGTCGAGCGCGAGCCGGATCAGCGCCCCCGTCCGCTCCGCTCGCCGGCCGCGGACGCCGAAGGCGGCGGCCAGGTCGTCGACGAGCTCGTCTCCGCCGCCGGCCCAGGGTCCGGATCGCCCCTGGCGATGGTAGAGCTGCGCCAGATGGGCGGCGCCCTCGCGCGCCGGTCGCCGGGAGCCGGGGCGCGGGCGACCCTGCCGGGCTCGCTCGCCATCCTGTCGCTCGGCGTGGCCGGGGACGAGGCCTCGGCGGCAACGGCGAGGACGTACCTCGAGTCGGTGGAGCGAGCCGTCCTCCCCTACCGCACGGGCGACTATCCGAAGTTCGTGATGGAGCCAGCCGACGCGAGCAGCTTCTTCGACGCGGATACCTGGGCGCGCCTGCGCCAGGCGAAGGCGCTCTACGACCCGAGCGACCTGTTCAAGGGCAACCACCACATCCCACCCGCGGAACTGAGCTGAAAAGGCACCCGCGGATCCAGTGCGCCGCGGCGATGATGACGCCGCGGCGCGCCCGCTTTGAAAGGGCAAGCGGCACTCTGCTTGCGAGTGCGCGGCGCTGCTGCAGCTCGTCCGCAGCGAGGTGGGCGCATCACGCCCGCTTACGATGCGTAGCGCTCATCTGCACGCCGACCGGTCCGAGCCTTCATTTCGTCCCGACGCCGACGTTGACCGCGTTCGTGAGGACGGCTCGCCCGTCCCCGCCGGCGCGCTCGCGGAGCATGCCGTCGAGGATCTGGCGCAGTCTCGCTTGCTGCTCCTCCGTGAGATTAAGATCCGCGATCACCGTGCCCGGGATCGGGTTGCCGCACAGCACCCAGTCCCACATCTCTTGCCCTGAGGAGAACGTTGGCCGCTCGGCCGTGCGCTCGACTCCGACGTCCTTGAGTCCCGCATCGATGAGGCGTTGGCGCAAGACCTCCGGGTCGGACACCTGGAACTCGAGCGGCGGTGGATCGTCCGGTAGGCCGGGGAAATCGGGAACGACGGCCTTCAGCGCGCCGATGAAGAACTGGAGGAACTCGAGCTCGGCGGGGAAGCCGTAGGCGATCACGAGCACGCGCCCGCCGGGCCTCGTCACCCGAACCATCTCGCGAAGCGCCCGCGCCTGGTCGGGCACGAGCATGACCCCGAACTGCGACCCGGTCACGTCGAAGCTATGGTCCGGGAGATCGAGGGCGTGACAGTCCATGACGCGCCCTCCGACGTTGGGCAGGCCCTCTTGGTCTGCGCGCGCCTCGAAGCGCTCGATCATGGCGGGCGACCAATCGGTGGCTAGCACCTGTGCCCCCAGGCGTGCGGCCGGCAAGCTGAGGCCGCCCGGCCCCGCCGCGACGTCGAGGAACCGCTCGCCGGGCTGGAGCCCGACGAGGCGGAGGGCCTCGTTCGCGAGATCGACCTCCTGTGGAGCCACATACCGGTCGTAGCCCTCCGCGATCGCGTCCCAGGCCTCCGGCGGCGCGGCGTGCTCTTCCGTCGTGGTTGCTTTGCCCTGGCTTGCGGTCATCGTTTCCTCCTTGCCGAGGGTGTGTCCGCGACCGTAGACGGCGAGCGGCGCTCCGACTTCGGGCGAAACGCCCAATTCCGCGGCGACGCGACGTGGGTAATTCTGCGTAGTGGGGGCCTACCGGGCGAGGCCGTGCCTGTAGGCGTACGCGGTGGCCTCGGCCCGGGACGAGAGCCCCAACTTCGTGAAGATGTTGCTGACGTGCCGCGCGACCGTCTTCTCGCTAATGAACAGCTCCGTCGCGATCGCGCGGTTCGTCTTGCCCGCGGCAACGAGCGTGAGCACCTCGCTCTCACGCCGGCTCAGCCCTCCCGGGCGCGACGAGCCGGCGAGCCGCGCGAGGCGCTCGAGATCGGGGGCGGCGCCCAGCTCCTCGAACGCGCCGCGCGCCGCCTCGAACTCGAGCTCGGCGCTCGCACCGTCGCCGAGCGCGCGGCAGGCGACCCCGATCAGCATGCGGACGCGTGCCGCCTGATGCGGCGCCCCGAGAGCGCGCCATGAGCGATGCGCCGTGCGAAGCTTCGCTAGCGCCGCCCGTGCATCACCTTCCGCCAGCAGGACGGCACCGGACGCGTCAGCGGCGAGGGCATTCAGGTACGGGGCGTCGAGCCGTGCGGCGACCCGGGCAAGCTCATCGGCCGCCACAAGCGCGGTTCCGACGTCCTCGGCCTCGATCAGGATCTCGACACAAGCGGGAAGCAGGCGTGACCGAGCGACCGGATCCTGCACTTCCTCGAGCGCGCGGCGGATCGCCGGAAGGGCGAGATCAATTCGGCCCTGCGCCACCCGCAACAACGACATCCCCGGCTCGGGGTCCCGTCCGGCCAGACTGGCTTGCCGGTAGGACTGCTCTGCCTCCGCGAGCTCGCCGCGCAGCCGCTGAATCTCTGCCAGCTGGTAGTAGGCCGATCCGAGCATGTCCCATGCCGGTGGACCGGCGAGCCACCCGCATGCGCGTTGGGCGGAGTCGAGGGCGTCCGTCCACGCGCCCTGCAGCTGGAAGATCTCGCAACGATGCACGAGACAGTTGCCCTGGAACGGAACCAGGTCGGGCTGTGAATCGCACCAACGCGTGAGGGCCTTCGTCCACTCCGTCGCGCGCCGGAGGTCGAACACCTCTTGGCATAGGGCGATCACCTGGCAATAAGCAATCCCCGCGAGGATCGGCGCAACCTCGTCCGCCGTGACGGCCACCATGGCCTCGTCCAGCAGCGCCATGCCCTCGGCGATCTGTCCTCGCAGGATCAGCGCGTACCCGCGGCAGAGCCGCGCGAACATGGTCGCGTCGGGATCCCCGAAGCGCTCCGCGATCTCCCCCGCATCGACGAAGCTCGAGTACACGTCTGCATCCCCCTCGAACAGGCGTGGCAGGGCGGTGAGCATCCGTAGCCACGCCTGCTCGACGCAGTCGCGGCGGCTGTCCTCCATGAGCCGTCCACCGCGGGCGACCCATCCCATCGCCGGAGCCAGGTCGCCGCGGAAGAAGAGCCCGAGAGCCTGCCAGAACGCACAGCGTGCGGCGCGTTCCGCTTCGCCGGTTCGCAACCACGCGTGGTGCGCGTCCATCCAGGCCTCTTCGCAATCGCCCCATCTACCCACCATGTATGCGGCAACCGCGAGGCGCTCGAGATCCTCGACCTCCAACTGTCCCTCGTTGTGAGCCGCCGACAGTTCGGCGTACGCGTCACCCCACTTCAGCCCCTCAAACGAGCCACGGGCGCGCTCTTCTCCATCGGCCAGGGCCATCGGCGTCACGATACGCTCAGACGTGCGTCGCGTCCGGGCCGCACTCGTCTCGTCACGCCGCCCACGAGCGCAGCCCCGTTCACCACGAATGCGATCGTCTCAGGCGGTCCGCGAACCGTCGTCGAGACTGTCGAGAGGGTCGTCTGGAGCGAAAGGTGTCGCCGGCGCCCAGCGCTCCCGGGCAGGTGCTGCCTACGAGCGCGCGTACTCCTCCGCCGAGCGCGCCTCGAACTCGAAGCCGACGAAGCTCTCATCGCCTACCACCCAGGCGTCATGACCCGGTTCGATCACGTACGCGTCGCCAGGGCCGACCTCGGCCTCGGTTCCGTCCTCGTGCGTGACGTGGAGCCTGCCGGACTGAGCGACGCCCACGTGCCGGACCTGGCAGCTGTCCGTGCCCACGACCGGCTTCACGCACTCCGACCACTTCCAGCCCGGCTCGAACGTCATGCGGGCAGCGGTGGTGCCCCCCACCCGAATCACGTCAACGCGAGTCTTGTCGGGCGTCCGCGTCTCGTCCGGTGAATCGAAATCCAGCGCCTCT
This sequence comes from Thermoleophilaceae bacterium, assembly GCA_046462295.1. Classification (GTDB taxonomy): domain Bacteria; phylum Actinomycetota; class Thermoleophilia; order Solirubrobacterales; family Thermoleophilaceae; genus JACVRW01. Next base: position 7,919 of record JBKGUS010000329.1, read on the forward strand.
ACACCAGCCACCACGACCTCCTCAGAATGGCGAATTGCCCCGGTGCGACGAAGCTAGCCGCACGGCGCTTAACGATCAAGCCGTCCGAGCGTGGGGCTTCGGACGAGCTCGAGCGCTGGCAGCCGCGCGCGTCCGGACGCTCGCTTCGTCGGGGAGGAGCGGGAGCACCAGATCGGGCTCCCGCTCTTCCTGGGTCGCTCGAGCCGGGCATCGTCACCGGCGAGCAAGCCGAGACCGGCTACGACGTCGACGAAACGCTGCGCCGCCGGGGCGGGCGCCCGCCGCCCAGCGAGCCGCGCGGGACCACGAGACCACCTCCTCGGTAAACCGCAAGGCGCTCCGCAAGTACCTCCAAGCTGGCTAACCGCAGCCAAGCCGGCTCCACCTGGGGTTCCTCAGAGCACCTCGCATCCATGGGAGAGCAACGCTCTCGTCCCCCAGACCGCGTTAAGCCGAGTGTGCGCTGGGCTGGAGCCCGCCGGGGGGGTCGCGCAACGGGCGTAGAGTGGCGTGGTCATGACCGCCCTCGCATGGGAGGTGCACATGCCCGCGGGCGTTCGCGCCGAAGACCTCGACCTCACCGCGAAGGCGAATCTCCCGTCCGCTTGGGTGAGGGTTTGGGCGAGCACCCCGTCGGCGCCGACGCTGTTCGATCGCGATCGCGGCTGGATCAACGCGGAGCAGCTGGAGGAGGCGACTCGTCGAATGGCCGGTCGACTGCAAGGAGCCGGGCTCGAGCCCGGAGACCGGATGCTGTTCAGCGCCGCATCCTCCCTCGAGCTGGTCATCGCTCACGTGGCGGCGCTTCGCGCGGGCATTGTTGTAGTGCCCGTCAACACCGCCTACCGGGAGCGCGAGGTCGCGCACGTCGTGACCGATGCCCGTCCCAAGGCGGCGCTCGTCGACGATCCTGATCGCGCCCGCTGGATTCTCGCTGCGGCGGGATCCGAGACGGTCGTGGTCGGGCCCGATGTCGATCTCCCCGACGGCGAGCCCGCGGCGCTTGATGCCATGGCGCCTGACGAGCCCGCTCTGATCGGTTACACGTCAGGGACGACCGGCAGCCCCAAGGGGGCGGTTCTCACGCACGCCAACCTGCTGGCGGGAAGCGAATCGGTTGGATTGGCGTGGCGCTGGACTGCGCGTGACCGTCTCGTGCTCGCACTGCCACTGTTTCACGTCCACGGGCTGTGCGTCGGACTGCACGGCACGCTGCTGGCAGGCGCCTCGACTGTGCTCCTTCCCCGCTTCGACGTCGACTCCGTCCTCGATGGGGCCAGCAGCCATGACGCCAGCCTGTTCTTCGGGGTGCCCACCATGTACCACCGTCTCGCTCAGTCATCGCGGGTGGGCGAGCTGGCCCGGCTTCGCCTGTGCGTGTCCGGGTCTGCGCCCCTGCCCGCCGAGCTCCACCGCGCCCTCGCCGAGCGAGGCGGGCAGGAGGTGCTCGAGCGCTATGGCATGACCGAGACGCTCATGAACGTCTCCAATCCCTACGACGGCGAGCGCCGGGCAGGCACCGTCGGCTTTCCGTTGCCCGGAGTCCAGCTACGACTCTCAAACGGGCAGGAGGGGGAGATCCAGCTACGCGGACCGAACATCTTCGCCGGGTACTGGGAGCGACCAAAGGCCACTGCCGAAAGCTTCACTGACGGGTGGTTTCGCACCGGGGATTTGGGCAGCGTCGACTCCGACGGGTATCTGCGCATCCTCGGACGGTCGAAGGAACTGATCATCAGCGGCGGCTTCAACGTCTACCCGCGAGAGGTCGAAGACGTGCTACTCGCTCATCCCGGCGTCTCCGAAGTGGCCGTCGTCGGCACGCCGTCGAACGAATGGGGCGAGATCGTCACCGCCTTCGTGGTGCCCGCAGGAGATGAGCCCCGACCCGACGTGCTCCTAGCCTTCGCCGCTGAGCAGCTGGCCGCGTTCAAGCGTCCTCGTCTTCTTCACTTCGTCGAGAGTCTGCCTCGCAACGCCCTGGGCAAGGTCGTCAAGCACGAGCTCGCGGTAAACCACGCGCGCTCGCGGACGGTCGGCCCCCGATAGCTGCTGCAAATATCCCGACGCAGCGCTCTCGCATTCATGTGGGCGATGGCGTCGGCACGACGCGGCTCGGCTCCCTCGTGCGAAGCCGCGCGTGCGTCTTCAGGTTGGCGACCCTCCCCCGGGGAGCGACTGGGGGCTGCCTCTCGGGCGAAGTGGGTGCCGGCCCCCATAGAAGGCGCGGCGCACCGGGTTAGGCTGCTCGCGAAGGGAAGGGAATCGTGATGAACTACGGGAGTACGCCCGAGCCTGCGAAGGGGCGACCTGAGCGTCGTCGTCCCGGTGGCATGTACATCGCCGCCGGGGCGATCGTCGCGATCGCCATCATCGTCGTGCTCATCATCCTCATCTTCTGACCGCCCCCGGTCACCAGTCCACCGTGGCTCATCTGAGCCCATCCTCCCGACGGCATTGCTGGCGTGCTGCGCGTAGGTGCATTTTCGGTGTTTCGCCAGGCACGGCACGACAGCACGTCGTTGTGCCCGTCGAACGCCTTAACTCTCGTAGAAGGGCAGCGGATCACCGGCGTGCCGCAGCACCGTGTCGGCGAGCTCGGCCACCACGTCGGGGTGCCGGGCGGCGACGTTGGTCAGCTCGCCCGGATCGTGGTTCAGGTCGAAGAGCCGCGGGCTCTCGAGGCGGTTGTCGGACATGTACGCCCAGCGCTCGCTCCGCAGGAAGTGGCTGTTCGAGTAGCCCCCGTGCGCGTAACCCCGCGTCGGCGGACTGCGCCCCTCGAACAGGCGCGACAGGTCCACTCCGCTCATCGTCGGTGCACGGCGGACGTCCGCCATCGCCAGGATCGTCGGGCCGAGGTCGTGGGTGGAGGCGAAGTACGACGTCCTCTCGCCTGCGCGCCAGCCCCGCGGGTCCACGACGACGAGCGGCACCTGGATCAGCTCCGGGTGAAGCGCCACGGAGATCTTGCCGGTCCAGCCCCGCTCGCCGAACTGGAAGCCGTGGTCGCTGACCAGTACAACCACCGTCTTCCGCTCGAGCCGGTGGTCGCGCAGCCGTTCCATAAGCAGCCCGAGCCACCGGTCGGTCATCGACAGTTCCGCGGTGTACAGCGCGCGCATCCGCTCCAGGACAGGCCCGGCCTCCTCGGACTCGAGCCAGTTCTCTACCCGGCCGTAGCGCGGCATGGCCGGCTCGGCGCCGACGGCGAGTGGGTAGCCGTTCAGCTCCAGGTATTGCCCCGGCGGGGTCCACGGCTCGTGAGGCTGGTAGGTGTCGACCACTAGCACGAACGGCTGCCGCCGCCGCGCGCGGTCGAGCGCCTCCATCGCCGCGCCGAAGACCCCGGCTGCGAACGACCGCTTTTCGTCGTCGGCGTAGTCCGCGTTGGCAATGAAGCGGCGCAGCCGCCGCGTCGTCCGGCGGTCGCTCGTGGCGGGATGCAGCCAGCGCTCGAGTGCCTCGCGTGCCACCGGCCCCGAGGCGCCCCCGATCTGGCCGCCCTTGCGGGCGAACTCATCGAAGCTCAATCGCAGCGGGCCGTACGGGCCGGCGAAGCCGAGAAAGGGGTTGTCCGTGATGTAGGCGGTCCAGTAGCCGGCCCGGCGCAGCACGGACGTGAACAGGTTCTCCACGTCGGGAACGGGCGCCCAGCCGGGCTTGGCGAGCAGCCCGGGCCGGTCCCGCCAGCCGCGGAACGGGAACATGCGCCGGCCGGCGAGGATCGAGTTGCGCGCCGGGACCGTCGGCATCGCCTCCGGGAACGCCCGGTCGAAGCTCAGGCCCTCGCGCGCCAACGCGTCGATCGCGGGCGTCCGTGCACCGTCGCCGTAGACGTGGTCGACCCTGAGCGTGTCCGCGACGATCAGCAGCACATTCGGGCGCTCACTGCGCGCCGCCGGCGGACACCCCGCGAGCGACGCAGCTGCGGCCGCACCGGCCCCGGCAACGAGGAACTGGCGACGCGTCGGCACGTCGCGGGATTCTCGTACAAGCTCCGCGCTCTCCGTCAGCCGTTGTAAGGGAGCCGACCGCCGGCGCGCTCGCGCACCTTCGCATAGCGAACCCGTCCTCGCCCGCGATCTCCTGAAGGATCGCGTTGGCCGCTATCTCCCGCGGGTAGTCAGGGGCGAGACGGGGGCGGGCTACGGCCAGAAGCCGTCCCGCTTCTCGGCCGGCGGGTCGGGAAGCCGCGTCGAGAAGATCAGGAGCTCGGCTTCGGCGTCTGTGTCGTTGTGGACCGAGTAGAAGTCCTGGCCCGTCATCCGCACCGCGGTCTGCGGGCCGGCCTCGAAGACGTCGTCGCCGACCTTGAAGGTGACCGTGCCCGAGATCATGAAGTAGACCTCCTCCTGGTCGGGGTGGCGGTGGCCGTAGCTGCCGCGCCCGCCGGTGCCGGGCGGCATCCGCCGCCAGCTAAACGACACTTGCTCGGTCCCGAGCGCGTCGCTGTACCCGCGCTGCTCGCCGTAGCCGGGGTACTCGGCCATGAAGTCGAGTGCGTCCTCGCGGCGGGCGATCGCGTATCCGCCGGTTGCCTTGGGCGTCATCTGAACCTCCTTGGTTGGGTCGGTCGGCCGGCTCGCACCAAAGACCGCGCTCTCGTCTGAGGCTGTCGCACAAACCCCCGGAATATCGGGGGTTGTCGTATGAGGGACTTTCACGATGGAACAGCGCGTCGGAGCGCGCGAAACGCTCGCGGTCGTTCGCCGCCGCCGACTCCCGGAGCTCGGAGAGCACCTCCGTCAGCCGCTCGAATGCGAGGCGGCGCTGCTGGCCGCTTACACGCACCTCGTCTACCGGTCCGGCGTCCCTTTGGTCGACACGGCCGTCATCGGCGGCGGCCTGAGGTGGCAGGCGGGGTGAGCCGCCCTACTCCGACTGGCCCATGTCGGCCAGGGCCTCGGCGCGATTGGGGTAGCCGACGAGTGAGACGATCTTGCCGTCGCGAATTGTCCAGAGATCGGCCGAGCGGATCACCACCGGCACCCCGCTGCCCTTGCCGCGCCCCTCGATCGTCATCAGGGCGAGCACGCGGTCGCCGTCCTCGATGAATCGCTCGGGCGTGAGCCGTATCTGGTCCCAGGTCCCGAACCAGCGCTCGAAGAAGCGGCCGCACGCCTCGCGGCCCTCGTAGACGCCGCCATCCGGGATGCGGGTCTGATCGAACCGGGCGTCGGGATGCAACAGCGCGCTGACCTCGTGCCAATCGGGCACGGCCGCGATGATTTCCCGGACGAGCTCCACGTTCTCCTGCGCCATGGCTCGCCCAGTATCCCGCCTTGGGCGGCGACGCGAAGGACGTCGAGGTGACGGCCTGACGTCGTCGCCGGCTGGACGGCGCGGAGCCGCTCGAACTCCTGGCGCGACACGTAGCGCCCCGACCTGGGGCCGGCACGCCAGCTCCTCGCCCGCCAGCAGGCGCTCGATACAGATCGCGATCCGACTCGGTACCCGAATGCAAGGGACGAGGACCGGGAGCCCGGCCCGGCTGTGCCGAGACGCCCGCTTCCCCATGCTTCCGGCGATGGGGAACACGCTCAAGATCTCGCTCGTGAACCGCCGCTGCCGCAGCCGACGTCGAGCGCCCCATGACAGGCGTTCCTCAGAGCGGCGCGATCCTCGAAGTCGTTTTGGCTGCGGAACCTTCTCGTCAGCCATCCGGGCCGGCGGGTGGGTCGGAGAAGAACGCGTGCAGGCGGGCGTAGGTCGCGTCCGGGGCTTCCTCCGGGAGGTAGTGGCCGCAGGGAAGCGCCTCCCCGGTCACAGTCTCCGCCCGCTGCCGCCAGGTGTCGAGCATGTCGAAGCGCTCCCAGACTGGATTCTTCCCGCCCCAGAGGACGAGTAGGGGACAGGCGATCCTCCGGAGGAGGTCGCCGCGATCGTGCTCGAGGTCGATCGACGCGCCCGCCCGATAGTCCTCGCACATCGCGTGGATCGCGGAGGGATCGCTGATGCAGCGCAGATACTCGTTCCACGTTTCCTGCGCGATGACGCCGCCGTCGACCAGTGCCCCGAGCTCGTAGCGAACTGGGCGTCCGTCTCCTCGTACAGCGTGAGCGAGGGCAGGATGTCGAGGACGGCTGCCTTCCTCACCGCTCCGGGGTGATCCAGCGCCATGCGATGGGCGACCCTCGCAAACCGTTGTGGATCTCACGGTCCGCCGAGGGTTCCAATCCCTCCCCCCTCAGCTCTGGAAGCCGCAATTCTCCGCTCCTACGCGGGCCGAGTCAGTGTGTAATGCGGCCCCTACGGTCGAACTTGAATCTGTCCGGCCTCTATCGCCCTCCAGGGGCGCACGAGCACCCCGGACGTGTCATCTCGCAGTCCGCTGTCGGAGACGCTGAAGTCATTGCAGCTCTTCGGCGGGGCGTAGTCGGGAATCGTCGTGATCCTGTCGGGCGCAGCGTTTGCGCCCTCGCCGTTGTCTTCGACGGCGAAGACAGAGATGCGGCCTATTCCGATGGTGTCGGGATCGGATGACTGTGTGACCGGGCCGCTCGCGATGACGCGGTTGCCCTCGCCGAACTTCAGGCAGTCGATCGTGAAGTGGACGCGGATGGGGAAGGAGGGATTGTTGACCTCGCCTTGGCCGGTCACGGTTCCATCGCGATGCTGGACCGCGGTGAAGGAGAAGGTCCTCGTCTGCCCGTCGCCGACGCTGAGGTTCGCATGGCCCGAGGCCGCCGGGTTCCCCCCTCCCGCTGCGGCGGAAGCGAGCAAGATGCCAGGCGCAGTAAGACCACAGATGAAAACACACGACAGCCGGAATGCTCTTCTGCTCATTCCGCCATCCCCTTTCGGCCAGAGCTTCGGTCCAAACCCTCGTGGCGACCATACTTCCCCGCGCAAACAGCGTCAATGATCCAGGGCGTTGGCACCGAGCACACGGTCGTGCGTGAGGCGTCGCCCCTGCTTTCGCAGCAAAAGCGAGGGTCGCCGCGCGGATCCGGACACGACCGCTCAGGACGAGAGTCGGGAGCCTCACTCGCTCGCGAGCAGAGTTCCCCTTCCCCCATACGAGCGGCACTTTGCGGCTGGCCGCGGGCCTCAGGGGGGCGCGGCGTTCCGGCCTTGCGGAGATGCCCTTGTGGTGCGGCTCGACTCGGCCGGGCGGTGCGTGGCACTAGGCCGTCTCGGGCGCCGCTTGGCGCCTGGCCGCGCGGCCACGGCGGGTCGTGAGCTTCACCCGCGCGGCGCGCGCGAGCGTGCCCGGGGTGAGGAATCGGGTCGGCCCGATCATCCGCGCCGCGAACGCCTCGATCCGCCCCGCCAACTCCGGATCGTGGACCGCGGCGGAGAAGATCAGCCGCTCCGGCGGCGCCATCGGCTTCGCGCGCGCGGAGCCGGAAGTGACGAGGAAGTGGCCGAGCAGGCGCTGGCGGTGGCGGCGGCGGTAGTGGCGCAGGGCTCGTGCCAGCGATTCGTCGCCCGCGAGTGCGGGCGCGACCGCGTCCGCGAGCCACTCTGCCGACTGGAGCGCCCAGCCGCAGCCGATCGCCCCCACCGGGTCGGCGGCCATGGCGGCGTCGCCGATCAGCGCGGTGCGGTTGCCGGCCGCCCGCCGCCGCTCGTTGGTCAGGTCGACCTTGCCGACGATCGGACCGACGTGGCGCGCCTCGGCGAGGGGAGGAGCGTCGGGCAGACACTCGAATGTCGAGCGGATGGCGGCCTCGGTGTCTGCCTTGAACTCGGCCAGCCGCTCCTTCGCGGGGAAGACGGCGCAGAGGGTGAGACCGCCGTCAGTGGGGGTGCCGAGCGCCACGTCGGGCTCGGTGATCCACATGCGCACGCCCACCCCGGCATCCCACGACGGGCCGTCGAAGTAGGTCCAGTAACCGAAGCGCTCGTTGCATGTGGTGCGCGTGGGCACGCCGGCGAGCTCGGCGGTGCGGGAGCCGCGGCCGTCGGCGCCGACGAGCAGAGCCGCCCGCAGCTTCAGCGGCTCGCGGCCCGACCGGCGCAGCGAGACCGACGCGCCGTCGCGCTCGATCGCCACCTCCTCGAGAGTGTGACCGAGCAGGAGATCGACGCCGGGCGTCTCCGCCGCCGTGCGCCGCACGATCGGGTCGAGCAGCTCGCGTCGCAGGCTGAGACTCTCGCGCTCGCGCCCGGTGCCGGGGGCGGCGGTCGGATCGATCCAGCCGTAGCGCGTCCAGATCCGCGGGCGGCCGCGCGCGGCGCCCGCGCGCTCCAGCTCTTCCACTAGGCCGAGCCGCTCCAGGACCGGCAGCGCGCTCGGCTGGATGTAGTGGCCGCAGACCCGCTTGAAAGCATCGGGATCCGGGCGCTTCTCCACCAGCGCCACGCGTGCGCCCTCCCGGGCCAGCAGCGTGGCGGCGGTGGCGCCCGCGATGCTCGCTCCCACGATGACTACGTCGTAATCCGACCCCTTCGTGATCATTGGCGACCCTCAACCTGTGCTGACGTGACCCTACATTCTGTAGCATACAACTTGTAGTGTCTGCAAGGAAGAAGCCACTTCGCCTCACTAGCACCTCCTACGTTGTGCTCGGCATGCTCGACTGGCTCGGGCCGTCGAGCCCGTACCGCCTGGAGCGCGTGCTCACGAACACGATCGAGGACTTCTTCCCGGTCCCCCACACGAGTTTCTACGCCGAGCCTGCGCGGCTGGCCAGTGGCGGCTACCTGAGCGAGGAGCAGGAGGCGGGCGGGCGCCGGCGCAAGACCTACTCGCTCACCGACAAGGGGCGCCAGGCGCTCGCGGACTGGGTCGAGGAGCCGGTCACCGAGTTCGGGCAGTTCCGCTTCCCGGGAATGCTCAAGATCTTCTTCGGCGCCGACCCGGCAGCTTTCGCGCGCGAGCAGTCGGAGCACCACCGCGAGCTGGCCGACAAGTTCGAGGCCGCGCGCGACCGGGAGCGCGAGCGCGGGCCAGAGCTGACTCCCGGCCGCCGCGCGGTGGCCAACACCGGCATCGAGCTGCACCGCTGGTGGGCGAAGCGCTGGCTCAACGTGGCCGAGGAGGTTGCGGCGATGGAGAAGGGCGGGAGGGGCTAGCCGTCGGCCAGGAGCGCGCCCGCCCTGCGGTGCGCGAGCGGCATGATCGCGACCATCGCAAAGGCGTCGCGCATCAGGTCGACCGCGAGCGGGTGCACCCGACACGCCCCTCACGACCGGAGCTAGACGGCGGGGCGGACGCCGGTGCTGGGGGTGGCCGTGGTGTGCAGGGCGTCCAGCGCGAACATCGTCGTGATGACGAAGCTGACCGTCATGACGCTCCTGAAGCCCACGGCCAGCGCGGAGGAGAAGCCCCAGTCACCCGCGTTTAGGACGATCTGCGCGAACGCGCCGCCCGCGGCGCCAGCCACGAGGCCCGGCCCGGCCCGGGCCGGGATCCACAGACGGCCCAGGAGGGCCCCGATGCCGCCGCCGGTCACCGCCAGCGCGCCGATCTGAATCTGCTCGCGCGTCTCGAGCGTCACCGCTTCCTCGGGCAGGTTGACGGCCGCCCCGAAGACCGCTCCTCCCACTGCGCCCGCCAGCGCGCCGAGAATGAGCCCGAAGAGCCCTCGCCCCAGCCCCCCACGCGACTCCCCGCGCAGGATCGTCAGCCACACGGCGATCGCGGCGCCGACCACCGCCCAGGTGAGGGCGCGCTGGGTGGCGTTCGACAGGATCCTCGTCACGTCGTCGGTCCCGGTCTTGTCGATCAGGCCTCCGAGCACGCCTCCCGCAACGCCGGCGGCGGCGGCCGTCGCCACGCCCTCGAACAGGGGCCGGACGAGCGACGGCTCGGGCCGCAGCTCCGGCCGTCCCCTGAGCGTCGCGATGAGGTGGTGGATGTCGTCCCGCCGGCGACGCAGGTTGTCGCTCACTTCGATCGCGTTGAGATCCGGCAAGCCGCGGAGGCTCTCGGGCAGCTCCTCGGGGGCCGGCATCTCCGCTCCCCCGACGAGCACGGGGAGCACCTGGACGTCCTGCCGCTCCAACGCCGTCTCGACCTCGTAGCGCACGAAGTCACGGCTCTCGAAGAGACGGGGCCGGCCGTGCTTGCCCTCGATGGTGGCCCACCGTGGCCCGATCACCACCACCATCGATTCGCACTCGCGGAGCACCTCGGCGATCCGCTGGACGAAGTTCTCCGCGCCCCTGATGTCGGCGTCGATGAAGACGTGGCCGTTGCCGAACTCGACCTCGAGCGCGTCGTAGAGCCATCCGGCATGAAGCTCGGTCTCTTTGCGCCTGTAGCTCAGGAAGACCTTGGGGGCCGGTCCGGTCATTGTGCCGCCGGAGTGGAAGCGAGTCTCGTCTGCGCTGGTCTAGCCCACCGCGGTGGCGGTGTCAAGCACCCTTCCAGTCGCACCAGGCGCGGATGGCGGCCTCGAGGTCGGCACGGCCGGCGTCCAGGTCGCCGAGGTCGCTGAAGCGCATCGTTCGGGCGAGCCTGCCGTCACCCTCGAGGCGGGGATGGTCACCCGGGATCTCGGCGCCCCGGTGGAACATGACGCTGATAAGGCGCTTCGATGGGTTGAAGCTGGCGATGCGCGCGGCGGAGCGCCCCGTCGAGCGGGTGGTCCGCCTCGTCCAGCCACTGGTTCACTTCCGGATTGCGGTCCGTGAGGTTCGCCTCGTACGAGGTGATGATCGCCGCGCCGGTCGAGGTGGTGTGGGCGCACCTCACGACCGCAGCACCCGAGTCGAGATCGACTTGATCGAGAAGGACGGGGCCACTCTGCTGCGCCTGGTCCACCACGGGCTGCCGCCGAAGACGGTCGAGGACCACGAGCGGGGCTGGTCCTACTTCCTGGGCGTCCTTCGCGACTTCCTCAGCCGGGGCCCGGACGATCTCCGCCCCTGACCAGCCGGTCGGCGATCCCGCGCACGGTGTGGATGGCGTAGAGCCGTGAGGGCTGGGCGTCGGTCAGCACCGCGATCGTGAGCTCGCGCTTCCCGTCCTTCAGCCAGCCGGCCTGGTGGACGAGCTCGCCGCTGTCCGTCTCGCGCCAGCCGCCCTTGAAGTAGACCGTCCAGTCGCCCCGCGCGGCCGCGCGCGGCAGCCCCCAGCGCTGGCCCGGGATCACCGATGCCAGCAGGCGCAGGCCGGTCCGGCGGTGCGCGGGCGGCAGCAGCCTGCGTACCCGTGAGAAGAAGTGCGCCAGGTCGGCGGCGGTGACCTGCGCGTTGCCCCAGTAGCCGGCCACCGTGAAGCGGCGCATGCGCGCCGCCTCGGCGACGGCGAGCAGGCCGGGGTCGCCCACCCGCGCGTAGATCGAGTCCGCGGCGTCGTTGTCGCTCCAGGCGATCATCGCCCCGAGCTGGTCCTCCGTCACGGGGTCGAGCGGGAGCCCGTACTCCGCGAGCCGCCGGAGCTCGGCCGCGAGGAGCATCGCCTTGACGACGCTGGCCGAGGCGTACAGGCGCCCGCCCTCGCGCGTCCGCATCCGGCCCTCCGTGTCGACGACCGCGAACGACACGAGTCCACCGCGCCGGCGGGCATATCTCCACGCCCGGCGCATGGCGGACGGGCCGGGCACGGCGGGCGGCGGGCGCGGGTGTGCAGGCTTCCGCTCAACCGGCGGCAGGCGCGGGCCGGCGACCACCAGCGCGTCGTCGCGCAGGGGGACCGCGCCGTCCCGGAGCTCCGAGCTCGTAGCGCCGAGCGCGCCGACCGCGAGCGCCGCCGACGCGACCGCCCAACGCAGCGTCAGGCGCTTGCGACCAACGTCGAGATCGTCGGCACCCGCCACGGCAGGGCGAGGCTACCTCGCGGCCCGGTCGGCGCGCGCCGGCCCTAGGCCTCGACGGGCACGTAGGCGAACTCGTCCACGTCGACGAGGCCGCCGTCGGTGATGCGCAGCTCGGGGATAACCGAGAGGGCCAGGAACGACAGCTGCATGAACGGCTCCTCGAGCGTCACGCCCAGCGTGTCCGCTGCGGCCCGGTTCAGCTCGCGGATCTGCGCCGCCACCTCCGCCGCCGGGCGGTCGCTCATCAGCCCGGCCAGCGGCAGCGGCACCTCGCCCACCACGCGGCCGTCGAGCACCGCCACCTGCCCGCCGCCCAGCTCGGCCAGCCGCGCCACCGCTACCGCCATGTCCTCCGGGCCGCCCGCGGCTCGCGCGCCGACCGTCACGCAGTTGTGGGCGTCGTGCGCCACCGTCGACGCCATCGCCCCGCGCCGCAGCCCGAACCCGGTCGCGTAGCCCAGCCCGATCCGCCCCGTGCCCCTGTGGCGCTCGACCACCGCGGCGTGGGCCACGTCCGCGCCCGGCTCGCCCAGCGTGAGCTCCCGCCGCAGCGTCGTCAGGCTGCGGCTCTCCATACCCACGGCGCGCACCCGCGTCCCATCCGGATGGGTCAGGGCGAGCCGGTCGGCCGCCGGCGGCTCGCCGAGCTTCACCGTGTCCCGCATCAGCGACGGCACGTGCACGGACGGCACGGCCCCGGACAGGACCTCTCCTCCGTCCGCCACCAACCGGCCCGCCTGCCACACCCGCGCCGGCCGCCAGGTGCCGAGCTCGTCGAAGCACAGCACGTCGGCCTGGTGGCCCGGGCCGAGGCTCCCCAGCTGCTGGAAGCCGTGGTACCGCGCCGGGTTCGTGCTCGCCAGCAGCAGCGCGTCGACCTCTGACACGCCGGCGGCCACCGCCAGCCTCGCGCAGTCGTTGACGTGCCCCACCCGCAGCAGCGTGTCGGGCTCGCGGTCGTCCGTGCAGAACGCCGCCAGCTCGGGGCCGTACGCGACCACGTCCGGGATCAGCGCCTCGAGGTTCTGGCTCGCCGACCCCTGGCGGATGAACAGCCACATGCCCTTCTGCCGCCGCTCGTGGCCGTCCTCGAGCCGGGTGGTCTCGTGGTCGGACTCGGCACCGGCCGCCAGGTAGGCGTCGAGCGCCCGCCCGGCCACGCCCGGGCTGTGCCCGTCGACGCGCCGGTGGCCGGCAGCGGCCATCCGCGCCAGCATCTCGGGGTCGCCGGCGATCACCCCGGGGAAGTTCATGACCTCGGCCACTCCGCGCGCCCCGTGCCTCTCGATCAGCTCGCGCACGTCGCCGGCGTCGAGGCTCGCCCCGGCGCTCTCGAACGGCGACGCCGGCACGCAGCTCGACGCGTAGACGCCGAACGTGAACGGGAGCGGAGCCGCGGCCTCCGCCAGCGCGGCGATCCCGGGCACGCCGAGCACGTTCGCGATCTCGTGCGGGTCGGCGGCGACGGCGGTGGTGCCGTGCGGCAGCACGGTCCGCACGAACTCGTCGATCCACAGCTTGGTGGACTCGAGATGCATGTGGGCGTCCACGAACGCGGGCGTCAGAGCCGCGCCGGGCACGTCCACCCGCTCGTGGGCGTCGCGCTCACCCCAGCCCGCCACGAAGCCATCGGCGATCGCCAGCGCGGTGTCGACCCATTCCCGCGTCGCCGGGCTGAACACGCGACCGCCCGTGATGAGCAGGTCGGCCGGCTCGTCGCCGCGCGCCACCGCTATCGCCCGCGGGGTGCCCTGGGGGCGCGCCACCGCCCTACCCGCGCTCGACCGTGGCCTCGATCAGGCCGAACGGCTCGGTCGTGGCATGGAACACCTCGCCCCTGTCCTCCACGCCGAAGCGCGCGACGTCGAACGGCAGGTGGTGGCGGTTCGGCAGCGACAGCCTGATCCGCTCGACCTCCGGGTGCGACTCCAGCACGGCCTCGCCCATCCGGTGAAGCGTGAACTGGACCGAGGGGCTGTGGTGATCGGTGAAGGACTCGAGCAGGGTGTCGCGCACCCGCCCCCATGCCGGCTCGAGCTCTCCGGAAGCGTCGGCGTAGTCCCAGTTCGCCGTGACGACCGTGGCGAGGACCCGGTCATCGGTCTCGGGGAGCGTCGTGAAGCGGTCGCGGTCGAAGCCCTCGAAGGCCGACCCGGAGGAACGGAGCAGCAGCAGGTCCTCGATGCCGGCGGCGTGGCCCATGCCGCCCGGGTCGGCGCGCACCTCCTCGAGGCGGGTGCCGCCGGCCCCGCGCTCCCAGGCGTGCGGCCGGAGTCGCAGCCAGGGATGCTCGCGGAGGCGGACGAGGGCGCCCGTCACGCTCGGATATCCGCGGAAGTGCTCGACGAGGGCCTCGGCGAAGTCGGGAAGCGAGTCGAGCGGGCGGTCGGCGGCGAGGGCGTAAACGACGTTGCGCATGGTGTCGGTGGCCACCAGGCCGGCGTTGTCTCCCTCGGTGTGGACCGCGTCGAACTCGCCCTCGAGCATCACGTCGACGGTCAGGTCGCGCAGCTCGTGCCGCGCCGGCCCGCGTTCGAGCTTGACGAGCCTGACCTCCGATTTGCCGTAGCGATCGTCCGCCAGCGGCACGCTCAGCTCCCCCGGTAGGTCGAGTAGCCGAACGGGCTGAGCAGCAGCGGCACATGGAAGTGCTCGTCCGGCCGCTCGACCGTGAACTGCACCGTCACCTCCGGGAAGAACGCCGGAGAGCCCTGGAAATAGCCGGCCGTGTCGAAGCGCAGCCGGTACGTGCCCGGGCCGCTCGGCGAGCCGAGCTCGGCGAGGCGGCCGTCGTCGCCGGTGCGGCCGCTCCCGATCTCGTCCCAGTCGGGGCCGCGCTCGAGCGTTACCGGCACGCCCGCCGCGGGGACGCCGCGGGCGGTGTCGAGCACGTGCGTCGTGACAGGGCTCACCGGGTCGCCACCAGCTCGCGCAGCCGCAGGCCGACGATCTTGCCGACCTCGGCGATCGCGGTCGCCGCCTCGGCGTCGGGATCCCTGGCGAGCCGGGCCTGGCCCCAGGCGAGGAGCGACTTGACGGAGTGCTCGCTGACACAGGCGATGAAGGGGAAGCCGAAGCGGGCGCCATAGTCGGCGTTGAGCGTCGTGAGGGCGGCGAGCTCGTCGGCGGCGAGGCGGTCGAGCCGCGCGGCCTTCTGCTCGCGGGCCGAGGCGGCAGTCAGCTCGCCGGCGGCGGCCTCGCGGCCGGCCAGCTCGGGGTGCGCGCGCAGAAGCTCTAGCCGGCGCTCGCGGGGCGCGCAGCGCATGGCCGACTCGAAGGCGAGCTGCAGCGCCGCGACCGAGCCGAACGGGCGCCGCCGCCAGGCCTCGAGGGCGACCCAGGGCGAGTGCTCCACCGCCGATCCAAGGGCGGCGACGAAGGCCTCGGAGTCCATCGCATCGATCTCGGCGATCGATGGCCTGACGTTCCGCGCGCTGAGCGCCATGCGGCGGGAGCGTACTTGGCTGCCCGCTGCGGCATCATCGCCGCGCATGTCCGATGCCCGGACCGTCCTGGAGCGCTGCGACCTCCTCACCCGCTGCAGCGAGGAGCCCGACCGCCTCACCCGGCGCTTCGCCACGCCGGCGCTCGACGAGGCGCGCACGCTCGTCGATGGCTGGATGCGCGAGGCGGGCCTCCACACCCGCCGCGACCCGCTCGGCAACCTCTTCGGCCGCCGGCCCGGCGGCGGCGATCGCGCCCTCGTGCTCGGCTCGCACATCGACACCGTCCGGGACGCTGGCCGCTACGACGGCCCGCTCGGCGTGCTCGTGGCGATCGCGTGCGCGGAGCGGCTCCGCGACGGGGACCTCCCGTTCGCGCTCGAGGTTGCGGCCTTCGCCGACGAGGAGGGCGTCCGCTACGGCACCGGCTACCTCGGCAGCTCGGTGCCGGCGGGGCGCTTCGACGACGCGTGGCTGGAGCGCGTCGACGGCGGCGGCACGACGCTTGCCGACGCCATCCGCGGCTGGGGCGGGCGGCCCGAGGAGATCGCGGGCGGTCGCGTCCGCCCGGAGGAGCTGCTCGGTTACGCCGAGGTCCACATCGAGCAGGGACCTGTGCTGGACGACCGCGGCCTGCCGCTGGGCGCGGTCACCGGGATTGCCGGGCAGACCCGCGCGCGCGTGACCTTCACCGGCCGCGCCGGCCACGCCGGCACCACCCCGATGGAGCGTCGGCGCGACGCGCTGGCCGCCGCCGCGGAGTGGATCGCCGCGGTAGAGGCGGAGGCCCGCCCTGGCGACGGCCTCGTCGCCACCGTCGGCGAGATCTCGGCCGAGCCCGGCGCGGCCAACGTCATCCCCGGCCGCGTGACCGCCTCGCTCGACGTGCGCCACTTGGACGACGCGGCGCGAGAGCATGCGGTCGCCGCCATGCGCCAGCACGCCGCCCGGATCGCCGCGGCGCGCGGCCTAGAGACGGCCTGGGACGAGATCCAGTCAACCGCCGCGGTGGCCTGCTCCGCGGACCTCACCGAGCATCTGGCGTCCGCTGCAGCGGACGCCGGCCACGAGGCGCCTCGCCTCACGAGTGGCGCGGGCCACGACGCAGCGATGATGGCTGCGATCACCCCGGTGGCGATGCTGTTCGTTCGCTGCAAAGCAGGGGTGAGCCATCACCCCGACGAGTCGGTCCGTGCCGAGGACGTCGCGGCCGCGATCGAAGTGACCACGCGCTTCGTCGAGCGCCTCGCCGCCGCTCAGAACCCGTCGCGGTAGACGTCCTTGTAGAGCAGGTACTCCGCCGGCGCGTCGTCGGCGGCCGTGAACGACTGCGGGCAGTACGGCGCCATGTAGATGAAGTCGCCCTCGCTCACGTCGTGCTCGGCGCCGGCGAGGTGGTAGCGGCCCCGGCCCGCCGTCATGTAGAGGCCGTGCTCCTCGTCGTGAATCTCGACCTGGGCCAGGCCCACGCCCGCGTCGAAGGCGAGCAGGCTCATGTTGAAGTCGTGCCTCGGGTCGGCCGGGTCGAGCAGCTCGCGGCGGCGCAGGCCGGGCACCGGGGTGTCCTCGAACGGCTCGTCATCGCGGTGGCCGGAGCGCGCTTCGGGGGCGTCGAGCCCGGGCCACGCCTCGAGCCTGCGCTTGATCCACAACACCTCGGCCGGGCCGTCGCCGCCGGCGTCGAGCTCGAACGACATGTCGGGCGGCAGGTAGCACCAGCCGCCGGCCCGCAGGCCGAAGTCGATCCCGTTGGCGCGGACCACTGGCAGCTCGCCCTCGAGGACGTAGAGGAAGTCCTCGAAGCCGGCAGCGGCCGGCGCCGCGGTGCCGCCGCCCGGCTCCAGTGCCAGCAGGTACTGGCCGAGTCGGGCCGGAGCGTGTCGCGGCGTCACGAGCTTGTAGAGCAGCGCGTCGCGCAGGTTGGGCAGGCGGCTCGCGTAGCGGTTCTCGGGCCGCAGGATCGTGTAGGGCGGGCTCACGGGGCGAAGCCTGCCACGGCTGCCCTCAGCTCGCCCGCTCCCGCAACCGCGCGCTCTCCCGCGCCAGGTCGGCCGCGAGCGTCGCGGCGTCGGCCGTGCGAAGCGAGCCGTCCTCCACCACGGTCTCGCCATTGACGAACAGGGTGTGCACGGGGCGTGGCGGCCCTAGCACCAGCGCCGCCACCGGGTCCGCGATTCCGGCGCGCCCCGCGTCGTCCAGCTGCCAGAGCGCCACGTCCGCCAGCGCGCCCACCTCGAGCCGGCCGAGCTCGTCCTCGCGCCCGAGGCAGCGCGCGCCGTGACGCGTCGCCAGCTCGAGTGCCTCCCGCGCCGTCAACGCGGCGGGGCCGCCGCGAATCCGGGCCACCAGCAGCGCGCCGCGCAGCTCGTCGGTGATCTCGCCCGACTCGTTGGAGGCCGCACCGTCTACGCCCAGGCCGACGGGAGCGCCGGCATCCAGGAGCCCCCGCACCGGCGCGATGCCCGCCCCCAGCCGCGCGTTCGAGACCGGGCAGTGCGCCACCCCGGTTGCCGAGTCACCCATCCGCCGCACCTCGCGCTCGTCCAGGTGGACGCAGTGCGCCAACCAGACGTCGTCGCCCAGCCAGCCCAGCTCCTCCACGTACTCGAACGGCCGCATCCCGAAGGTGTCCAGGCAGAACTCGTCCTCCTCGACCGTCTCGGCGAGGTGGGTGTGGAGCCGCACACCCCGTGAGCGCGCCAGCTCGGCCGTCTCGGTCATCAGCTCGCGGGTGACGGAGAACGGCGACGTCGGGGCCAGCGCGATCCGCACCATCGCGCCGGGCGCCGGGTCGTGGTGGCGGTCGATCGCCGCCGCGCAGGCCGACAGGATCTCGTCGCGGTCCTCCACGATGTGGTCCGGCGGAAGGCCGCCGTCGCTCTCGCCGAGGTCCATCGCGCCGCGGCAGGGATGGAAGCGCAGCCCGATCTCGCGCGCCGCATCGATCTCCACCGCCAGCAGGTCACCGCCGTCGCGGGGGAAGATGTAGTGGTGGTCCGACGCGGTGCCGCAGCCCGACCGCGCCAGCGCGGCCAGCGCCGCCCGGGCGGCCGCCGCCACCGTCGCGTCGTCGATGTGCGCCCAGACCGGGTAGAGCTCGACGAGCCACTCGAACAGGGTCGCCTGCTGCGCCATCGCGCGCGTGGCGGACTGGTAGAGGTGGTGGTGGCAGTTCACGAATGCCGGCGTGGCGAGAAGGCCGCTGCCGTCGATGCGCCGGACCTGGTCTCCGCCCCGGGGCGCCGCACCGGGACCGACCGCGGCAATGCGCCCGCCCTCCAGGACGAGGTGCCCGTCCTCGAACTCGCGCCGCGCGTCGTCGACGGTCGCGATCGCGCAGCCCTCGATGACGGTCGTGCCGCTCACGCGACCGGCGTGCTCAGTCGCCGATGACCCCGCCGCCGTCGGGGAGCCGCCGGCGCGCGAACTCGCTCGGCGGGCAGCCGGCGAACTGGTTGAAGTCCCGGATCATGTGCGCCTGGTCGTAGTACCCGCAGGCCTGGGCGATCTCGGCCCAGCCGAGCTCCGTCCGGGCGTCGACCAGCGCGACCGCCCGCTCGAACCGGAGGATCCGGGCGAGCAGCTTCGGCGTCACGCCGACGTGCTCGCGGAACCGGCTGATCAGGTGGCGCCGGCTGCAGCCGATCTCGGCGGCGAGCACGCCCACGGGCACGGTCCCGCCGCTCTCGTGCAGGCGGCTGAGTGCCCGGGTGACGCTCGGCACGGGCGAGCGCGCGCGGTCGAGCAGCGTGAGCAGGAACTCGTCGACCACCTCGAAGCGCCCAGCCCAGTCCGGCGCAAGCGCGACCGCCTCGCGCAACAGCGTCCCGCCGCGACCGAACATCTCCTCGAGCGTGACCACCTGCTGCGAGAGCTCGTCCATGGGAAGCCCGAGCAGCAGGTGCGCCCCGACCGGCGTCAGGTCGACCTGCACGCCGCCCTGCGAGCCGCCCGTCTCGGTCACCGCATAGGTGTCGTGCATTCCGGCGATGAAGCCCTCGGGCTGCTTGCTCCAGCGGCCCTGTTGCCCGCGCGCCAGCACGCGGATCGGCTCGCCCAGGTTGACGATCAGCACCACACGCACGCCCGGCAGCTCGCGCCGGCGGACGAAGGTGCTGGTCTCCTCGCGGTACGAGCAGTACGAGAGGACGTGTCCCCGCAGCCGCGGATCCGGCGCGCCCTGCACCATCTCCCAGCTGTCGTGCTCGGACTCGTGCCGGAACACGCGGCTGGGCTGTGTACGCGCCGTCATCGGTTCGAGCCTCAACGCTACCGCTCAGGAACCGGACGGCGGCTGGTGTAGCCCGAACGACGAGCCCTGGTCGTCGCGGCAGAGCTTGAAGCGGCCGAAGCGCTCGATCGAGGCCTCGTCGCCCTCCACGTCCATCTCCTCGACCTCGCCGCCCAGCCTGCGCACCTGCTCGAGCGCCGCCTCCATGTCGTCGACCCGGAAGAACAGGAGCGGAGCCGCGCCGGGGTCGCCGCCGTGCATCCCGCCGAGAACGTTCGGCGCGGCGATCATGTACCCGCCCCCCGACGGGCCGGTCTCGAAGCTCCACCCGAACAGCTCCTCGTAGAAGGCCCGGCCACGCTCGGTGTCGCCTACACCCAGCTCGAAGAACGCCAGTTCGCCCGCCATGCATCGCTCCCTTCGTCGGTGACCCCGCACGGTACGCCCGCCGAGCCGGGCGGTCTTGGAAGAACGTGACCGCGATCAGGTCACGGGCTCGAGCTGGCGGCAGCGCTCCTCGATCGCCTTGCGGATCTGCTTCGACACCGCCGGCAGCTCACGCTCTATGTGGCGGAACGAGGAGCCGGTGAGCA
>JBKGUS010000330.1:0-29481 GCA_046462295.1 Thermoleophilaceae bacterium
TCTCGGCGCGGCCGCTGGCGCGCTGTTCGGGGTCTCCGCGGTCGCGATCAAGTACATCACCCAAGCGTCACCAGGGCCGCTGCTCGGGTTGCTGAGCCCGTGGACGCTGACCGCGATGATGGCCGGCGTGATCGCCTTCTACGCCTCTGCCCGCAGCCTCCAGATCGGCGACGGTGTCGAGGTCATCGCGATCACCTCCGTGATCGCCAACCTCGCTGCGATCTTCGGCGGCATCATCGTCTTCCACGACCCGATCGGCTCGGGCCCACTCGAGATCGGCCCCCGCGTCCTCGCCTTCTGCCTCGTCATCGCTGGTGCGGCGCTCATGCCGGCCCCGATGCGCGCGACGCCTACGTCCGTTCGCGCCGCCGGCTCTGAATCAACGCGTGGTTGAGGATCGCCTCGTGGTCGTCCTCGCGAGCGACCACGACGATCTTGTTCCAGGCTCCGGGGTGGACCACACGCTCGTTGTAGATCTGAGTTCGAAAACGTTCGGTGTAGACGACGGGCAGGGGGTCGCCGACGCCATACATGCGTCGGCCTCCGTCGCTCCCACGGATGACCGCGACGAGCTCACGGGTCTGCTCATAGTCATCGGCGGCGACGAACTCGACCAGCGGCTGCTGAGGAGATCCCGCGCTTAGGAAGGCCACGACGTACTTCCGGTCCCGGCCCCACTTGTTCTTGCGGATGGTCTCGCCCAGTCCGATCTGGACAGCGCCTTCGGTGCGGGTCGTGCCGACGAACACGCGGTAGGGCTCGTATCGCTCGCGCCCGTCCGGCCACCGATACGACTCGCCCTTCCGCTCGCGCACGAGGCGCCAGTCCTCCGGGAGGTCCAGCGGTCGCCCGCGATCGGGGGCCGCCCTGTCCGGGGCGCCATCGGCCTCGACGTGGTCGATGGTCGGATTGTCGAAACCCGCCTCCGCGAGGAGGCTCAGCAGCGGGCCCAGCTCGCGATCCGGGACGTGGCGCAGGGTCACCGTGAATGGGCTCATGACAGGCTACATCAACAACGTAGTAAAGCGTAACTACGTAGTACATCGTTGTCAACGTGGCCTGCTATCGTTAGAGCCATGAGCACCAAGGAGGACTCAGCCGAGTGCTCCGTCCCAGAGAAGAGAGTTGGACCCAACATGTTCGCCACAATTCGACGCTACGAGGCGATCGACCCGAGCCGCGCCAGCGAGCTCGTCAAGAAGGCTGACGAGACCCTCGTGCCGAGCCTGAGCGAGTTGCCGGGCTTCAGTGGCTATTACCTCATCGATGCCGGTAACGGCGTCATGAGCTCCATCGGCTTCTTCGACACCGCGGCGCACGCCGACGAGTCGACCCGCCTCGCCTCCAACTGGGTGCGCGAGCAGAAGCTCGAGACGGCCCTCCCGAACCCGCCGAAGATCACGTGCGGCGAGGTCGTCCTGCACAAGACGCGCGAGCTCGTCCAGGCGTAACCCGCCTCCGGCCGCTTGCAGGAGAGGAGGCCCGCACCTGCGGGCCTCCTCGTCGTAGTGTCAGCAACCAAGTGGCAGGGATGCGGCCAGAGCTTCGACCGGGCCCCCGGCGGGAGGCGCGGGATTGATCACGTTCGCCGCGGATCCCGGCTTTTCGTCGGGCGATCCCTACGCCCTCGCCCAGCTCTTCGTCGGGCTGGTCGTGTTTGCCGCCGTGGTGGCGCTGTCCCAGCAGCACGAGCGCGCCATCTCGCCCGCGGTGGTCTATCTCGTGCTTGGCGCGGTGGCGGCGGGCCTCGTGCGCGCGCTGGGAGTCGACTGGCTCGACCCGATCGAGGACGCCGCGCTGATCGAACGGCTCGCCGAGTTCGCCGTGATCGTCGCGCTCTTCGGCGCGGGGCTCAGGCTCGATCGACCGCTGCGCTGGCGCGAGTGGTCGTCCACGGCGAGATTGATCCTCGTCGTCATGCCCCTCACGATCGGGGCGATCGCGGCCTTCGGGACGGCCGCGATGGGACTGTCGCTCGGGGCCGCGGTCATCCTCGGCGCCGTCCTCGCGCCCACCGACCCGGTGCTGGCGAGCGACGTGCAGGTCGGCCCGCCTGGTGAGCAGGAAGAGCCCGAGCCGCAGTTCGCCCTCACGTCCGAGGCCGGTATCAACGACGGGATCGCCTTCCCGTTCATCTTCCTCGGCGTGTTCATCGCCGCCGAGGGCGGCACCGGCTGGATGTCGGAGTGGCTCGCGGCCGATGTCCTCTATGCCGTCGTGGTTGGGATCGCCCTCGGGGCCGCCGCGGGCTACCTGACCGCCGCAGGTGCCCGGTGGCTGCGGGACCGCGACCTGCTACTCGCCCAGTTCGACGGCTGGCTCTCCCTCGCGTCGGTGCTGGCCGTGTACGGCGCCACAGAACTGGTCGGCGCGTACGGGTTCCTCGCCGCGTTCGCCGGAGGCCTCGCGTTCCGTCGCCACGAGCTCGGACACGAGTCTCACAGCCGTGTCCACGCCGGTGCCGAGACGGTGGAGAAGATCGCCGAGCTGACGCTCGTGTTGCTGCTGGGCAGCCTGGTGACGTTTGGAGGGCTCGGGACCCCCGGCGTGGCCGGCTGGCTGCTGGTCCCCTTACTGCTGGTGGCGATCCGGCCGCTCGCGACGCTCGCCGCGTTCGCACGTTCGTCGGTTCCGCTGCGGGAGCGGGCCTTCATCGGCTGGTTCGGGATTCGCGGAATCGGGTCCTTTTACTACGCCGCAGCGGTCATCGACAGCCAGGTGCTCGCCGAGACCGAGGCCGTCAAGGTGTTCTGGAGCGTGGTCGTGCTCGTCGGCCTCTCGATCGTGGCCCACGGCCTCACGGCGACCTCGCTCAGCCGCCGCCTCGGGCGCGCGGGCCCCGCCGGCTCACGCGCCGCTGCTCGCCTCTGACGGTGACGTTGTGGTGCTGGCGGGGCGCTGTCATGCAGGCACCGCCGGCGGCTCGGTCTCGCGCACGGTGCGCCTGAGCGGCTTCTCGGGGATGAGCAGCACGAGCGCCAGGGCGACCGCCATGACCGGGAGGCCGAGCATGAACACCGGATGGATGGCGTCGGCGAGCTGCTCGGGGGCGACGCCTGCGCCGCGCATACCGCCGCCGGCGAGCGAGACGCCCGCGGGCAGGCCCGCCGTCATGACCGCGCCCATGACGGTCACCCCGATGGTGCCGCCCGTGGTGCGGAAGAACTGGCCGGCGCTCGTGGCCGCGCCGAGCTCGCGGCTCGGGACCGCGTTCTGGATCACCAGCATGAGGTTCTGGATCAGGAGCCCGATGCCCAGCCCGAGCACGATCATCGCCACCGTGGCGTCCCGCTGCGAGGAGCCGGTGTCGAGCGAGCCCAGCAGGAAGAAGCCGCAGGCCATGAGCACCGGACCAGAGACGATCGCCCAGCGGTAGTGACCGGTGCGCGAGATGACCTGGCCGCTGCCGACGCTGGCCGTGACGAGCGCGAGCATCAGCGGCGTCAACACGAGTCCCGCGTTCGTGGCGGACGCGCCGAGCACTCCCTGGACGAAGAGCGGGACGAACATGATGGCCCCGAACATCGCGATGCCCACGGCGAACGACGTCGCGGCCGCGGCGGTGAAGCTGCGCAGCCGGAACAGCGACAGGGGGACGATCGGGTTCGGGGTGCGGCGCTCGTGCCATCCGAGCACGCCGAGCATGGCGGCGCCCACGGCGAACAGCGCGGCGATCTCGACCGGGTCCCGTGCCCCGGCGTCGCCGAGGCGGACGGTGCCGAGCAGCACGAACGAGAGGCCCGCGGCGAGCAGCGCCGCGCCCGAGTAGTCGATCTGCGTGGCGCGATCCGGGTGGGGCGGGATGCGGAGGGTGAGCATGACCATGGCGAGGGCAAGGAAGCCCACCGGCAGCGACACGAAGAAGACCCAGCGCCAGTCGGCGTGGTCGGCGATCCAGCCGCCGCTGAAGGGGCCGAGCACGGAGGCGACGCCGAACACCGCCCCGGTCAGTCCCTGCCAGCGGCCCCTGTCCGAGGGCGGCACGAGGTCGCCGATCACCGCCATGGCAAGCGGCAGCAGCGCGCCGGCGCCGAGGCCCTGGATCGCGCGCGCGGCGATGACCTGCGTCATGGAGTCGGCCGCGCCGCCCACGACCGAGCCCGCCATGAAGAACAGGATCCCGGCCACGAAGAACGGCCGGCGCCCGTAGGCGTCCGAGAGCCGTCCGTAGATCGGGACGGTCACGGTCGCGGCGAGCATGTAGGCCGAGAAGACCCAGGAGTAGTGGGAAAGGCCGCCGAGGTCCTCGGCGATGCGCGGGAGGGCCGTGGCCACGATCGTCTGGTTGAGCGCGGCGAGCAGCATGCCGACGAGCACGCCGAGGATGGCGGCGACGGTCGCCCGGTGCGGGAGGAGGTAGCCGGGGCGCGGCTCGGTCACAGCTCCTCGATCACCTCGGCCAGGCGCCGCAGGAGATCTGCGGCGACGCGCTGCTCCTCCGGTTCGAGGGCAGCGGCGATCCGGCGCCGACCCTCTTCGACCTCGGCGAGCTTCGCGGCCAGGGCCTTGCGGCCGGCCGGAGTGAGCGAGATCAGGACGGCGCGCCGGTCGACCGGATCGTCGAGCCGCGTGACGAGGCGCCGGTCAATCAGAAGGTCGAGCATCCGGGTGGCGGTGGGCGACGACACACCCGCCTGCTCGGCGACCTGCCGGTTGGTGAGCGGGCCGTCCACGAGCGGCTCCAAGAGGTGGTATTGCGCGAGCGAGAGCCCATCGCCGGCGGGCCGCTTGGCAGCGCGCCCGCGGGCGCGGCGGGCGGCGCGGAAGAAGTCATGGAGGGCGTCGCTGAGCGCGGCGGTGGGGCTGGCTTGTGCCGTGTCTTCGAGCATCTCCGAAGACGTTAGCAGCACATTAATTAGGTCCCTACAGACCTGATGCGCGGGTGCGATCGAGCGCGGCGAAGAGCCGGTGGAGGTCCCCGTCGGTGACGTGGAGATGCGGGCTCACGCGCATGACCGAGCCGAGGATCTCGACGTGCACGTCGTCCGCGGACCACCGCTCCGGCATGCCGGCGTGGAGGCGGATGCCGACAATGTGCGGCGCGCGAAGGCGGGCGGGGACGGGGTCGAGACCGATGGCCCGGGCCTCCTCCTCGATGCGGGCCGTGACCGGCGCCAGGGCGGCGGCGATCTCGCGGACGCCCCAGTCGAGCACCTGCTCGAGCGCGGCGATCGCCATGGGCACGAGGACGAAGTTGCTTCGCTGCCCGGAGTCGAAGCGCCGGGCGCCTGTGCGGTAGCCCTCTGCGAGCGTCGCGGCGTCCTCGAAGTTCTCGGCCCCGACCCGGTTCACCCAGTTCTCTTCGAGCGGCCGGCCGTCGCGGTGCTCCGGCGCCACGTACAGGTAGCTCGTGCCGAGCGGGCCGAGCAGCCCCTTGTAGCCGGCCGCCACGAGGTAGTCGGGGCGGACCGCGGCGAGGTCGAGCGGCATCGCGCCGAGCGACTGCGTGGCGTCGACCACGAGGAGCGCGCCGACCTCGCGCGCCCTGCCGGCCAGGCGCTCGAGGTCGACAACCGAGCCGTCGACCCAATGGACGCTCGGCACCGAGACCACGCGGACGCGCTCGTCGAGCGACTCGGACAGGGCGTCGGTCCAGCCGTGGGGGGCGGGCCGCTCGACGGTGACGACCTCCGCGCCTCGGCGCTCTGCCCACGCGGTCCAGGTGTAGACGTTGGACGGGAAGTCTCCGGCCAGGAGTACGACGCGGTCCCCCGGGGCGGCTTCGGTGTTGGCGGCCGCGACCGCCAGGCCGTAGCTGGTGGAGGGGACGATCGCGACGCCGTCGGGGTCGGCGCCGGCCACGCGGGCAAAGAGGGCGCGAAGGCGCTCGACCTCGTCGAACCAGTGCGCGGCGCGTATGGACCAGGGGGCGGCGCCGCGGTCGAGGGCGCGCTCGCCGGCGAGGCGAACCGAGCGAAGCTGAGGCGCGAGCCCGGCGCAGTTGAGGTAGGCGACCTCGCCGCCGAGCTCGAACAGGTGACGGTCGTGTGGGATGAAGCGGAGTGTCGCCTACCCGAGGGCGAGGTGGGCGGCGATGGCGAGGACGGCAAGCCGGCCGACGACGGCGAAGCCCGTGCGCACACGCGGAGTCATCCAGCGCCCAGCATGACCGGCCGCCAAGGTGAGAAGAACGTGCCAGGCGGCCGAGGCGATGCCGACACCGGCGGCAAACGCGGCCGCGGCGGCAGGCCCATCGAGGGAGAGAGCGGCGGCGACCGCCGCGAAGGAGGCGATCGTGAGGGGATTGGCGGCGGTGATGGCGAGGAAGCGGGCGAAGTGGGTACGGGGTGCAGCGTCCCGCGAGCCCCGCGCGTCGCCCGCACGCGAGTCCGCCGCCTGCGCGGCATCGTCCGCCCGCGAGTCCGGGGCCGGCTGCGTGGCGTCGCCCGTCCGCGAGTACTCCGCCGGCTGCGCGCCGCCCGCGTGTCTTCTCCGCTCGCGCGCCAGCGCGATCAGTCCATGCACGGCGATCGCCGCTATGACGATCGCGGCCACGACTCGGATCTCCGTCTCGTGGCTCGACAGGGCTGCGCCTGCCGCTCCGCCCGCCGCTGCGGCGATCGCCGCGAAGCCCAGGTCGGCGGCCGCCACGCCCATCCCGGCCGCCACGCCCACCCGGGGGCCCGACACCACGGCGGCCTCCACCAGCAGCAGGCTCACCGCTCCCACCTGCATCGCGATGGCCAGGCCGGCAGCGAGTCCGGCGAGGAGTGCGGCGCTGGGGTCCATGAGCAGCCTCCGAGGTAACGCGGCAACTGCGTGAACGCAAGCGCAAGCGCTACAGCTCTGCGACAATCGCGGTCATGGATGCCGTGGACAGTGAGATACTCAGGCTGCTCCGCGCGGACGGGCGGCTCTCCTGGCGCGACCTCGGAGCCGAGGTGGGTCTCAGCGCCAACGCCGCGGCGGACCGGGTGCGCCGCCTGCGCCGTGCCGGCGTGGTCACCGGGTTCGCCGCCCTCGTCGACCCCGCGGCCGGTGGGCGCCGGCTCGAGGCGGTCGTCGGGGTGACGCTGGCCGCGAGTACGGACTCCGACGAGTTCGCGACCGCCGCCGATCGCCTCGAGCCGGTCACCGAGGTCCTGCACCTGGCCGGCTCCCCCGACTATCAGCTCCGCGTGGCCTGCCGCGACACAGCCGAGCTGGACGTGCTCCTGCGCACGCTGCGAATGCGCCTGGGCGCCGCCGACACCGAGACGAAGATCATCCTGCGAAGCGGGCCGCCGCCGCCCGAGGGCGAAGACGGCGCCTAGCCCGCCGGCACCAGCTCGTCCAGCACGTCCGCCAGCCCTTTCAGGTGGCGCAGCTCGCGCGTCGGCGCCGGCTCGTGCCGCTCGCCGTGCCGGTTGATCCACACCGACCTCAACCCCAGCTCGCTTGCGGGCGCGATGTCGTGGAAGTGGCTCTGTGCCACGTGCACGTGGAGTTCGGAGTCCGCCTCCGTCCTCTCGTAGAACACGCGCCAGTGCCCGTGAGCCGGCTTGTACGAGCCGATCTCGGACGCCACCACCGCCGCGTCGAAGGGCACGCCGATCACGTCGAGCGAGGCATCGATCAGGTCGCGGTCGCTGTTCGTCAGCACCGCCAGCCTCCACCCGCGTTCGCGCGTCTCGACCAACGCCGCCGGCACCTCCGGGAAGATCGGCCACCCCGGCAGCGAGCTGCCGAGCGCGTCGCGCTCCGACTCGGGCACTGTGGCCCCCGCCCCCGACGCGACCTCCTCGAGCCCGGCCGCCATCACGTCGCGGTAGCTCGCGTCGGGCCGCTCCCGCTGCACCCGCCGCTCCACCTCGTGATAGCGCTCCAGCAGCCGGTCCGCGTCCTCACCCGGGATCAGCCGCTCGAGCTCCGCGCGGATCCCCGCGTTCCAGTCGACCAGCGTCCCGTAGCAGTCGAACGTGGCCCAACGCTCCACGCATGGCAGGATCCCAGATGTGGCCGACCCGAACGTTGAGGTTGTGCGCGAGCTCTACGAGCGCGTCAACGGCGATGAACCCGGCTCCATCTACGAGCTGCTCTCCGAGGACTTCAGGACCGAGGTCCCGCCGAGCCTGTCCGCCGAGCCCGACGTCTACGAGGGCCACGCCGGGGTGCGCCGCTACATGGACGGTTTCCAGGGCCACCTCGACGACGTGCGGTTCGAGGTGCTCGGGCTCCACCTGGAGGGCGAGCACGTGATCGTCGACATGCTGATCAAGGGCCGCGGCGCCGCCAGCGGCATCCCGGTCGAGCAGGGCTCCGCCGTCGTGCACACGGTCACGGGCGGCAAGGTCGCGCGCATGGACATCTACCCTGACATGGAGACCGCGCGGGCGTCACTGCACAACGTCGGGTAGCGTCGCCTGCCGTGCCGAGACTCGCGGCCGTCACGCTCGCCCTCGCCCTGTCCTGCGCCGCCGCGGCGTCCGCGCAGGGGCCCGGCAACCGCTGGATCCAGGACCGGGCCCCGCTCAACATCGCCCACCAGGGCGGCGAGGACGAGTTCCCGTCGAACACGATGTACGCCTTCCGGAGGGCGGCCAGCAGCCCGCGGTCGACCGCTTCAACGAGCTCCTCCCACGCATCGACGTCGCGCCCGGCATAACCGGCGCCGCGAACTGGCTGCTCGCCGGCGGATCGCCCGGCCCGGGCGCGGCCGCCTTCCAGGTGCCGATCACCTTCGAGCTGTCAGGCTCCACGATCGAGGTCACGACGCAGGACAACGTCGCGCGCGCCCACCGCGAGGGCTATGCGTGGCAGAACTGGTTCTCGGGCGACGACCGCGACGCGCCCGCCACCTGGCGGCGCCTGATCGACATGTGCGTGGACGGCATCATGACCTCGCGCTCGCGCGCGCTCGAGCGAGTGTTGCGCAGGCACGAGCGCCCCGCCGCCTGTGGCTAGGGCGCCGCGAGGCTAGCGCTCGGCCTTCTCCTTCAGCCCGTCCGCGGCATTGCCGACCAGGAAGTCGCGCACCTTCCCTTCGGCGGGGCCGCGCAGGAGCATGCCGAGCATGCGGCCCGGGTCGGCCTCGAGCGCGTAGGTCGCGCGCGTGCGCCCGCCGCCGAGGTCCTCGAAGCTCCAGGAGCCGGTCAGCGCCTTCGTGTCGCCCTTCTCCTGCACCCAGCGGATCCCGGTGGGCGGGTCGTAGGAGAAGCGGAGCAGGGCGCGCACGCTCTTCACCTTGGCGTCCGACTCGGTCTCCACGAGCACCGCCCGCCGCTCGCCGTCGCGCTCCAAGATCTCGACGTCCTTCAAGGAGCCCTGCCAGTCGGGAGCGTTCTCGATGTCCGCGGCGATCTCGTAGCAGCGCTCGATCGGCGCGTCGATCTCAACGGTGCGGTCTCCCTTGATGGTTCCCATGGCGGCGACTCTAACCGGACACCGCGAGCGGCTGCGCCAGCGTCCGCCGCCGCCCCAGCACCACGAGGGCGCCCAGGGAGGCGATCGCCATCGCCAGCACCACGCCGGCGCTCCACGAGCTCGCCTCGACGACCGCGCCGCCCGCCGCCGCGCCGAGTGAGACGCCCGCCACGAGCGCGGTCAGCGGCCAGGTGAATGCCTCGGTCGCCGTGCCGGGCAGGACGACTCGCTCGATGAGCTGGTTGCGGGAGGCGATCAGCGGAGCGATCGGCAGGCCGGCCAGGATCGCGAGCAGCGCCATCGTCAGCGGCGAGCCCGCCAGCAGCAGCGGCGCAACGCCGAGGGGCAGCATCCACGCGAACACCATGTGGGCCTGGAGCAGCGGCGCCGCACCGCCGCGTGCCCCCCAGATCAGGCCACCGACTCCGCTGGCGGCGGACCACGCCGCGAGCAGCACGCCGGCCAGCTCCTTCGAGCCCTCGGATTCGCTGAACGCCGGCAGTACCACCTCGAGCGTGCCGAACGCGAAGCCCACAGGCATGCTCGCCAGCACGAGCGTGCGCAGCCCCGGCGAGGCGAGCGCGCCCAGCCCGAGGGCAGGGCGGCCGGCCTCGGTCGGCTCCGGTCCCGGCTTGCCGGCGAGGCCGGCAAGCATCCACGACGTGCCGAGCAGCACGCATCCGGCGGACACGATCAGGGCGTACTGGGGGCCAACCGTGGCCACGACCAGCGTGGTGACCAGCGGCCCGGTCACGAAGACGACCTCGATCATCACGGAGTCGAGCGCGAACGCGCCGGCGAGCAGGTCGGGCCGGCCGGGCAGGAGATACGGCCAGCGCGAGCGGAGCACCGACGACACGGGCGGGAGGGTGGCGCCGGTGACAAGCGACAGTGCCGCCAGCAGCACGACCGGCGCGCCGGCCTCGCCGGCCAGCCAGATCGCCACCAGGCCGGTCGCGTGGGCTAGGGCCAGCGGGAGCAGCATCCGCACCCCGCGACGGTCGATCAGGCGTCCCTGGAAGGGCGCGCCGGCGGCGCTGCCGAGCGCGAGCGCCCCGGCGCAGACGCCGGCGGCGGCGAACGAGTCGCTCACCTCCTCGACGTAGAGCAGGATCGCCAGCCCGCTGATACCGATCGGGAGCCGCCCGATCAGCGTGGCGAGGACGAGCATGGCCACGCCCGGTGTGCGGAGGATTGCGGCGTAGACGCGCACGCGCCCAGGATGGCAAGCTACGCCGCCGTGGAACCGGATGCAGTGGAGATCCGCGTGGTCGCGTGCCTGGTGGAGAAGCAGCGCACGACGCCCGATCAGTACCCGCTCACCCTCAACTCCCTGCGCCTGGCCTGCAACCAGTCCACGAACCGTGACCCGGTTGTCGACTACGACGAGGCCACCATCCGCTCCGCGCTCGACCGCCTCGGCCGGCGCAAGTGGACGACGTTGGCGAGTTGGTCCACGGCGCGCTCGGTCAAGTACAAGCACGTGCTCGACCAGGCGCTGAGCCTCACGCCGTCCCAACTCTCACTCCTCGCCGTGCTGATGCTGCGCGGCCCGCAGACGCCCGGCGAGCTGCGGACGCGGACCGAGCGCATGTACCAGTTCGAGTCCAACGAGGAGCTCGAGACGACGCTGCGAGAGCTGATCGAGCGCGAGCTCGTGGCGCCGCTTCCGCGCCGCCCCGGCGAGCGCGGGCAGCGCTACGCGCATCTGCTCCAGGGGGAGGGCGAGGCACAGGGCGGCGAGGCCCCGCCGGCCGCCCCGCGAGAGCGCGCAGCGCCGGCCGCGGACGGGGGCATCGGCGAGCGGGTGGCCCGGCTCGAGGCGGAGCTCGCGGCGCTGCGCGCCGAGCTGCGCGGGCTGCGGGATCGCCTCGACGCCTGACGGGAGCCAATTCGGCCATTCACGGTGCGCCGCCTTCACCCCTCGGGGAAGGCTGACCGAATAAGGGTTCATGCTCCCGATGGCCCAGCGGGAAGCGCAGCTTGCCCCTGCGATCCCTCCTGTAGAGCCGAGTCCTCGGTTCGCCGCGCGTGTCGCGAGCGGCATCTTCGCCGGCCAGGCGATCATCCTGCTCATCATCGGCGTGCTGCCCCATCAGGGCGGCGCCTACGTGGCGCGGCTCGTCATCGCGGCCGCCTGCGCCGTGTTCGCCGTGGCGCTCCACCTGAGCGCCGGGAAGATCGGCTCGCGCGGGCTTCAGGCGGCCGCAGCCTGCGGCACGCTGCTGCTCTCGCTCCAGCTGCTGCTCTCGGTGGACTCGAACTCGCTGTCCGACGAGATGCTCTACATCTGGCTGGCGCTCTACGCGGCCTACTTCTTTCCCGTGCGCCAGGCGGCGGCCCAGCTCGCGCTGATGAGCGGCGCCTACCTGGTGGTGCTGCTCGTCTCGGCGCCCCACGACGTGGTGGCCGGCAGCTGGCTGACGCTCGTCGGCGTGATCTTCCCCGCGGCGGCCCTGCTGCGCGCCATGCGCGACGCGGTCACCGGCCTCGTCCGCAGCCTCGCCGAGGCGGCCCGCACGGACACGCTCACCGGCCTCAAGAACCGGCTCGCGCTCGAGCAGGAGATCCACGTCGAGGTGGAGCGCACGCTGCGGGCCGAGAACGAGCTCAGCATCGTGATCGGCGACCTCGACCACTTCAAGGCGGTGAACGACGAGCTCGGGCACCGCGCCGGCGACGAGGCGCTGGTTCGGATCGGGCAGATCCTGCACACGCGCCGCCGCGCGGGAGACTCGATCGCGCGCACCGGTGGCGAGGAGTTCACGATCCTGCTCCCTGGCGCAACCGCGCACGAGGCCTACCTCGTGGCCGAGCGGCTGCGCGTGACAGTTGAGCGGGAATTCGCCGACCACCCCGTGCCGCTCACCTTCAGCTTCGGCGTGGCGACCTACCCGGAGCACGGACGCAACGCCGACGCCGTGATCGAGGCCGCCGACCAGGCGCTCTACGCGGCCAAGGCGCTCGGACGCAACCGCTCCGTGATCTTCAACCGCGAGATCTCGGCGGTGTTCGCGCCCGAGCCGGGCGGCCGCGGCGTGGACGAGACGCACCTCGCCACGCTGTTGTCGCTCGCCGAGGCGCTCGACCTGCGCGACACCGGGACGGCCGCGCACTCCCGCACGGTGGGCCACTACTGCGGGCTGATCGCCAAGGAGCTCGATCTGCCGGCCGAGCGCGCCAAGCGGATCGAGGTGGCCGGCGTGCTGCACGACATCGGCAAGATCGGCCTGCCCGACGCGATCCTGCAGAAGCCGGGCCGGCTCGGCCGCAATGAGCTCGCCGAGATCCGCACGCATCCCGAGATCGGCGCGCAGGTTCTGAGCGGACGCGGGCTCGAGGACCTGCGTGGCTGGGTACTCGCCCACCACGAGCGGCCGGACGGCAAGGGCTACCCGGCCGGCCTGACAGACGCGGACATCCCGCTGGAGGCGAAGATCCTCGCCGTCGCCGACGCCTACGAGGCGATGACCGCCGACCGCGTCTACCGCGAGCGGCTGGGCGTGAAGGCGGCCCGGTCCGAGCTGCTGCGCTGCGCCGGGAGCCAGTTCGACGCGCGCGTGGTGGCGGCGTTCATGGCCGTGCTCGAGCAGCTCGACCAGGAGCACGCGGCCGAGGCCAAGGTGGCCTGAGGTCCGAGGCGGAAGCGGCCGGCTCGGCCGGCCGCGCACGGTACGCATACTTGATCGGCGCGTGAAGCCGCTCAAGCATTCGGTGTCGCTGGTGATCGAGGGGCCCGGCGGGCTGCTGCTCGTGCGGCGGCCAGAGGGGGACGAGAGCCTGCCCGGCGCATGGGGGCTCCCCGCCGCGACCTTGCGGCCGGGCGAGCGTGAGGAGGACGCGGTGCGGCGGGCCGGTCGCGACAAGCTCGGTGTGGAGGTGCGGCCGCTGCGGGTGCTCGGCGAGGCGTCCGGGGAGCGTCCCGAGTACCGGATCCTCATGCGCGACTGGGAGGTCGAGATCGTCGCGGGCGAGCCCGTCGTGCCGCAATCCGGCGAGGGCACCCAGTACGAGAGCCTGCGCTTGGGCGAGGTGGACGAGCTGTTGCCGGCGGCGCGGCGCGGGTCGCTCTGCGCGCGGGTGCTGCTGCGGGAGCGCGGAATCGCGCCGGGCTAGGCTCCAAGGGGTGAGCCCCGCCCCGGGAATCCTCGCGCGCGGGCCCTGGCAGGCGGACCAGGTCGAGACCCGCTGGCTCGACGAACCCTACGAGCCGCCGGACGAGATCCAGCGGTTGGCGGACGTCGCGGTGGACGACCTGCGCGAGCGCGGGTCGCCCTCCCATGACGGCCTTGCCACACGGCTCGTCGGCTGGCGGGAGGACGCGGACCGGCTGGTCCTGGAGCTGCAGCCCTCGCGCTGGGCGCTGCGGCTGGTCGAAGGGAATGCCTGCGACAGCCTGACCGCGCTGTGCGTGGTGCGCGCCGAGGACGGGCGCTGGCTAGCGGGCCACCGGGCCGACTGGGTGTCGAGCTGGGCGGGCCGCTGGGCGCTCGGCGCCGGCGGCGCGGTGGACCTCGGCGAGAGCCCGACCGACACGCTCTCCCGCGAGCTGCGCGAGGAGTGGAAGCTCGAGCCCGAACGGCTCAGCGTGGAGGCGCTGGTGGGGCTGCCGGACGGGATGGTGATGCTGGTCGGCCTGGCGACGGTCGCGGACGCCTGCGACCCCGTGCCCGACCACGAGCACGACGAGTGGGCCTGGTGGCCCGCCGACGTGGAGCGCTGGCCGCCCGAGGCGGACCCGCGGCTCAGGCTGATGGCACGCCTACTGGACAGCTGACGCCGGTCCCGCCCAACCCGCAATAGCCGCCCGGGTTCTTGGCGAGGTACTGCTGGTGGTAGTCCTCGGCGTAGTAGAGCTCGGGCGCGTCGACGATCTCCGTGGTGATGTCGCCGTAGCCCGCGGCGGCGAGGCGCTCCGCGTAGCGCTCCTTCGAGGTCTCGGCGGCGGAGCGCTGCGCGTCCGACGTCACGTAGATCCCGGACCGGTACTGGGTGCCCATGTCGTTGCCCTGGCGCATCCCCTGCGTCGGGTCGTGGTTCTCCCAGAAGAGCTGGAGCACCCTGTCGAGCGAGATCTCGGCGGGCCGGAAGACTGCGAGGACCACTTCGTTGTGGCCGGTCTTCCCGGAGCAGACCTCCTCGTAGGTCGGATTGGGCGTGTACCCGCCCGCATAGCCGACGGCAGTGGTGTACATGCCCGGCGCCTGCCAGAAGGTGCGCTCGGCGCCCCAGAAGCAACCCATGCCGACGATCAGCTGCTCGGTGTCCTCGGGGAACGGCGGCTCGAGCGGTGTGCCGAGCACGAAGTGGGTGTCGGGCACCGTGAACGGGCGCGTGTCGCGGCCCGGAAGGGCGTCGGCCGGGTCCGGCATTTCGGTCTTGTGACGGAAGAGGAAGCTCACATGTTCGAGAATAGAGCCCCGTGCCCGCCGTCACCGACCTCCAACTCCCGGAGCTCGACTTCTTCTCGCCCGAGCTGAGGGGCGCCCGCTTCCACGAGACCATGGGCGAGCTCAGCGCGGCCGGCTGGCTCGCCACGTCGCCGATCGGCTACTTCGTGCTCGACCGCGAGGCGGCCGCCTTCTTCCTCCGCACCCGCGCGGCCACCTTTCCCGGCATGAAGATCGCCGAGATGTTCGAGGTCCCCGAGGGCCCGCTGCTCGAGCAGATGCAGCGCAACATCCTGCACATCAACGGCGACGACCACCGGCGCCTGCGCAACCTCGTGAACCCCGCCTTCACCCCGCGCGCGGCCGACCGCTGGCGCCCCGCGATGCGCGACTTCCTCGAGCGGCTCTGGGAGCCGCTGGCGGGGGCCGAGCGCTGCGAGTTCGTCGGCGCCTTCGCGAAGCCCTACCCGTCGCTCACGATCGCCACCGTGATGGGCGCTCCGCTCGACGACGCGCCCAAGCTGTACGACTGGTCCAACCTGATCCAGCGCCAGTTCGACGGCCCCAGCCTGATGACCGAGCGCGAGGCCATCGAGCGCGCCTGCGCCGAGTTCTACGAGTGGGCGGGCGAGCTGATCGAGCGGCGCCGCGCCGATCCCGCCGACGACCTGATCTCGACCCTGATCGCAGCCGAGCAGGAGGGCGACCGCCTCTCCGACGTCGAGTGCATGAACCTGGTCCTGAACGTGCTGGTGGGCGGCGTCGACACGACGCAGTCCCAGCTGGCCCACGCCGTGCGGCTGTTCGCGACGCATCCGGACCAGTGGCGGCTCCTCGCCGAACGCCCGGAGCTGGCGCCCGCGGCGGTGGAGGAGGTCGTGCGCTTCGAGCCGATCACGCCCTTCACCGCGCGCCTCCTCCACGAGGGGGTCGAGTACCGCGACGTGACCTTCCCCGCCGGGACCGTCGTGATGGTCTGCGCCTTCACCGGCAACCGCGACGGCGTCGACGGCGAGCCGGACGAGTTCGACATCGCCGCCGACCGCGGCGACGCCAAGCCGCTCACCTTCGGCGCCGGCATCCACTACTGCCTCGGCGCCAACCTGGCGCGGGCCGAGCTGCAGGAGGCGCTCGCCTTCCTGCCCGCCCGCCTGCCCGGGCTCGCGCTCGACGGCGAGCCCGAGCTCGGATCGGTCCACGGGATCTACGGCATCGATACCCTGCCGATCCGGTGGAACGCGGCGTAGCCCTCTTCCAGACGGACTACTCGATTCGCCCTGCCGAGCTGGCGCGACTGTCCGAGGAGCGTGACTTCGAGTCGCTCTTCTTCGTCGAGCACACGCACATCCCGGTGAGCCGCGAGTCGCCGTGGCCGGGCGGCCGCGAGCTGCCGCGCCAGTACTGGCACATCCACGACCCGTTCGTCGCGCTGTCATTCGCCGCCGCCGTCACCGAGCGGATCAAGATCGGGACCGGCGTGTGCCTCGTGATCGAGCACGATCCGATCGTGCTCGCCAAGGCGACCGCCTCGCTCGACTTCCTCTCGGGCGGGCGGTTCCTGTTCGGCGTGGGCGCAGGCTGGAACCACGAGGAGATGCGCAACCACGGCACCGACCCGCGGCGGCGCTTCAAGGTCCTGCGCGAGCGCGTTGAGGCCATCAAGACGATCTGGACCGGGGAGGAGCCCGAGTACCACGGCGAGTTCGTCGACTTCGACCCGATCTGGTCCTGGCCCAAGCCCGTGCAGAAGCCGCATCCGCCCATCCTCGTGGGCGGCACCGGGGAGAAGGTCATCGACCGCGTGCTCGCCTACGGCGACGAGTGGATCCCGAACCGGATCGGGAGCGTCGAGGAGCTGAAGGAGCGGATCGAGCGGCTGCGGGACCGCGCGGGTCGTCACGTGAAGGTGACGTTCTTCGGCGCGAAGCCCGAGGCGCGGGCGGTCGAGCGGCTTGCCTGGGCGGGCGTCGACCGCTGTGTCTTCTACGTCTCGCCCGACTTCGATCCCGGTCAGGCGGAGCGCCAGCTCGACGAGTTCGCGGCGCTCGTCTGATGGGTCGGCTCGACGAGCTCGACCTGAGCCTCGAGCTCTCGAAGGAGGAGGAGGCCGATCGGCTCGAGGCCGGCTGGGAACGGCTGGAGGCGCTGCGGCTCGCGCTCGGGGGCAAGTTGCAGGGCTACGGCCTGGGCCCGCCGGTGTGCGTGCTGTTCGAGGGCTGGGACGCCTCGGGCAAGGGCGGCGCGATCAAGCGGCTGGTGCGGCCGTTCGACCTGCGCCACGTGCGAGTGGCGCAGTTCTCGGCCCCCACGCCCGACGAGAAGCGCCACCACTACCTGCAGCGGTTCTGGCCGGTGCTGCCGGGGGTCGGCGGGATGACGATCCTCGACCGCTCGTGGTACGGGCGGGTGCTGGTGGAGCGAGTCGAGGGGCTCGCCTCCGAGCCGGAGTGGCGGCGGGCCTACGGCGAGATCCGTGAGCTCGAGAAATCACTCGCCGCGGGCGGCATGGTGCTGATCAAGTTCTTCATGCACATCTCCGACGAGGAGCAGCTGGAGCGATTCGAGAAGCGGCGCGACGACCCGCTCAAGGCCTGGAAGCTGACCGACGAGGACTGGCACAACCGCACCAAGCGGCCCCAGTACCTCGAGGCGGTGGAGGAGATGGTCGAGCGGACCGACCACGACCCGGCGCCATGGCACCTGGTGGAGGCGGAGAACAAGAAGTACGCGCGCGTGAAGGTGGTGGAGACGGTGATCGCGCGCATCGAGGCGGGGATGCAGGCGGCGGGGATCGAGCCGCCTTCGATGGCCACGCAGCGGCTCAGGCCGCGAACAGGGTGAGGTCCGGCGCGCGCTCGCCCCGCAGCACCGCCAGGTCGACCTCCACGCAGGCGATCCCGCGCGACTCTGCCAGCGCCCTCGCCTGGGGCTTGATCGTGCCCGCCGCAAGCACGCCGCGGCAGCGGGCCATCCCGGGCTCCTTGCAGATCCGCTCGAGGTAGCGGGTGAGCTGCTCGACGGCGTCGATCGTGCCGACCCGCTTGATCTCAACGGCCACGAACTCGTCGTCGCCGTCGAGGCACATCAGGTCGACCGGCCCGATGTCGGTGGGCCACTCGCGCCGGACGAGCCGGAGGCCCTCGGGCGGCGCGTCGGCGAGCAGCTCCTGGAGCTCGCGCTCGACGCCCTCCTTCTCGAGCGCGGCGGCCTCGCCCATGTCGTGGGTGACGTCCGAGATCACCTCGGCGATGCGGATCTCGAGCCGGTCCTCCGTGGCACCAGCCCGCTTGCGGACGACCATCAGGCCGGGCTCCTCCTCGATCACCGTCGGCGCGGTCATCCAGTTGGACGGCTTGTAGCCGCCGGTGTCGGCGTGGACCATGACCGAGCCGTCCGACTTGACCATGAGCAGCCGGAGCGCCTCGGGCAGGACGGCGGTGAGCCGGCCGGTGTAGACGACCTCGCAGCGGGCGACGATCAGACGCACGCCGGCCACCGTAGCCCTGCGCTCGGATGGTCTAGAAGAGCTCGCGTGCGTGGCGCACCACGAGGTCCGGCCGCTCCTCCGGGATGAAGTGCCCGCAGCCCTCCACGATCTCCACAGTCATGTCGTCGGCATGCGGCTCGAACCCGCGCACCACGACCGGCGGCACGGCCTGATCGCCACGGCCGACGAGGAGGCGGGTGGGCACCGTCAGGCGAAGCCGGTCGTAGGGCCGCGCGCGGAGCGACACAAGCGAGCGCAGGTAGCTGCGGTACAGCTGCTGCGTCGCCTCTGCACGGGCCGGGTCTCGCAGAGGCTCTGCGTACACCTCCGCCTCGTGGTCGTCGATCGCCTCGTCGGGCGTGCCGCGGCGAAGCATCAGGCGGACGGCACCGGGGCGCCGCCTCACCGCCTCCCGGCCGATGGCCGCCAGCGCCCAGGCGTACAACGTGCGCCAAGCCGACGCGACCAGCCGCGGTGACGGCTTCACCCACGGAATGGGCGTGCCGAGCGCGAGCAGGGCGCGGACGCGGGCGGGATGGTTCAGCGCGAGGAGGAAGGAGGTGAAGCCGCCCCAGTCGTGCCCGATCACGCCCACCCGTTCGAGCTCCAGGGCGTCGAGCAGGGCGATGGCGTCGGCGGCGAAGGTTTCGTTGTCGTAGCCGCGGCCCGCGGCCTCGCTCCAGCCGAAGCCGCGCAGGTCCGGGCAGATGAGGCGGAAGTCGCCGGCAAGCTCCGGGACCACGCGGCGCCAGCACCAGAAGTGCTGCGGCCAGCCGTGGAGGAGAAGCAGCGGAGGACCGTCGCCGGCCTCGGCGTAGTGGACGCGGAGGCGGCCGGCGTCGGCGGTCTCGATCTCTGCGAAGCGGTGCTCCGCGCCCGGGATTTCGGGCGGAGCGGTCACGCCGCCCCCTCCGCGACCGAGCGGACGAGGTCCGCCCAGCCCGCCTT
This sequence comes from Thermoleophilaceae bacterium, assembly GCA_046462295.1. Taxonomy (GTDB): domain Bacteria; phylum Actinomycetota; class Thermoleophilia; order Solirubrobacterales; family Thermoleophilaceae; genus JACVRW01. Next base: position 19,168 of record JBKGUS010000330.1, read on the forward strand.
CAGCCGGTCCAGGCCGAGGCCGCGGTCGGTGCGCAGGAAGAGGACGAGCTCCGAGGCGAGCGCCGCGAGGAGGGCGTCGGCCAGGTACTCGGCGTCCGCTTCCGGGCGGGCCTCGCGCAGGAGCAGGATCACGTGTGCGCGGTGCGAGGCGTAGACCGCGCTGCGGAAGCGCGTGCCCACCGGACCGTGCTCGGAGGCGAGCACGATGTCGCCGTGGCGCACCAGCACGTCCAGCCACGCGTGGCCGAAGGCGACGAGGCGCGCCGCGGGGGGCGCCCCGGGCCCGAGCGGGGCGGCGCCCCGGATGAGCCTCTCTTGAAGCTCGCGCTCGCTGGCGTCGAGCAGGGCGGTGGCGAGCGAGGCGCGGTCGCCGAAGCGGCGGTAGATCGTGCCCTTCCCGACCCCGGCCTCCTCGGCGACGCGGTCCATCGACACGGCCGCCGGCCCCTCCCGCTCGAAGAGCCGCTGGGCCGCGGCGAGGATCGCCTCCCGGTTGCGCGCGGCATCGCGGCGTTCGCGCGGCGCCTGGCCGGCGACCGGCAGGTCGCGGGAGGCATCCACGTCGCCGCCGGCCCTGCGCTCCATCCCGAGCACGCTACCGCCGTGCTGGCCTGAGGCCGCCGCCGAGATCAACCGGACCACGGTCCGTCACCTAGCGCCGGGCGGGGCGGTCACCCGCTCAACCTACCTTGAGTTTCGCCCATTCCGGACGGGGTACGGAGAAGCCATGAGCATCATCGACAAGATCACGGGACGAGCGAAGAAGGCCGCCGGCGACATCACCGGCGATCCCTCCACGCGCGCTCAGGGGCGCCGGGAGGAGCGCAAGGGCGAGGAGAAGGAGAAGCTCGCCGAGGCGCAGGACCGGGCCGACGAGAAGGCCCAGGATGTGGCCGACCTCGAGCGCCGCACCTGATCTGACCGCGGGACACCAAGCAGTCTTCGAACGGGCGCCGCTTGGCGCCCGTTTGTCGTTCGGAACCGCGCGCGCCGTGCGCAGGCGCCCGGCTCGGCCGGACGCGCCGCGGCTTCGCGCCTTGGCGCAAGCGCCCGGCTCGGCCGGGCGCGCAGCGGTTCGCTTAACGTAGGCGGCAGGTTGGCAGCCGACGATCGCAGCTCCCATGTCGCCTACCGCGCAGTCCTGCTCGCCGCGGGGCTGCTCCTGTTCGGGTTCCTCTTCCGCCAGCTGGTCACGCTCCTGCTGGCGATCCTGATCACGATCATCTTCGCCATCCCGCTGGCGGGCGCGGCCACCCGGCTGGAGCGCTACAAGATCCCCCGCGCCCTCGGTGCGCTCGTCGCCCTGCTCAGCGGCGTCACGGTCCTGGCGCTCGTGATCTACCTGCTGATCCCGCCGTTCGTGGACCAGTCGGAGCAGTTCGCCGACGACGTCCCCCGGATCGTCACCGACCTCGAGCAGACGTACGCAGACATCGCCGGAGAGGACCCGGGCGAGGTCGGGGACCGCGCGCAGGAGTTCGTGGAGCGCTACACCGAGAACCCCGAGCGGCTGATCGGCCCGATCACCGAGATCGGCCTCAACGTCGCCGGCATCCTCGCCGCGCTCGTGCTGATCCTGATCACCGCCTACTACATGGCGGTCCGCCCCGAGCCGCTCGTGGGCAGCCTCGTCCGCGTCTTCCCACCGCGCCGCCGCGAGCACGTGCGCCACGTGCTCGACCGCGTGCGCACGTCCTGGATCGGCTGGATGGAGGGGGTGGCGATCGACATGCTCGTCACCTTCGTCCTGCTCTACCTGGGGCTGACGATCATCGGGCTGGACTTCGCGATCTTCTTCGCGGTCCTGTCGGCGCTACTCGTGGTCGTGCCCTATTTCGGCGCGATCGCCGGCGCCATCCCGCCAGTCCTCTTCGCGTTCACCGACTCACCCGGCAAGGCGCTCATCACGCTGCTCGTCTACATCCTCGTCCAGCAGCTCGAGAGCAACGTGACGATTCCGGTGATCATGGCCCAGCGCACCCGCATGCACCCGGCGATGATCGCCATCGGCGTCGTCGTGGTGGGACAGCTGTTCGGTTTCGTCGGCCTGTTCGTGGCCGTGCCGATCCTGTCGCTGCTCGTGGTTGCCGTCGAGGAGTTCTGGGTGAAGCCGATCGAGAACGCGGAGGTCGAGCGAAAACGGAGCTCGATCGAGCTGCCCTCAGGCGAGCTTGAAGATCGCGATGACAGCGCCGATCAGCACGAAGATCACGATCAGGATCTGGACCACGATCCAGAAGCGGGGCAGCTCCACGGCCGCGCCTCTACTCGATGATCGCCTGCCGCAGCGCGATGGCCACGGCATGCACCCGCGTGTCAGCCTCGAGCTTGAGGATGGCCCGCTTGGTATCCGACTTCACGGTCTCGGTGGAGAGGCCGATGCGCCGCGCCACCTCCTCGGTGTGGAGGCCCTCCGCGAGAAGCTGAAGGATCTCCCGCTCGCGCTCGGACAGCGGGGCGTCGGGGCCGACCTGCGACATCAGCAGGGCAGGCGACAGCGACGGGTCCACGAACGGCTTCCCGCCCACGACGGTGCGGATCGCCCGGAGCAGGTCCTCGGGCGGCGAGCCCTTCATCACGTATCCGCGCGCGCCGGCGGCGATAGCGTCCGACAGCAGCCGCTTGTCGCCATAGGCGGAGAACATGACCGTCTTCACGTCCGGGTTCGCCTCGGCGATGCGCTTGATGGCGGAGATCCCGTCGATCCCCGGCAGCCGGACGTCCATGATCACCACCTCGGGGCGCAGCCGGCGGACGGCATCCATGACCTCCTCGCCGCTCTCCACGTGGCCGACCAGCTCGAGGTCCGGGGTGTCCCCGAACATCAAGCCAAGCCCCTGGCGCACCGTCGGATGGTCGTCGACGGTCAGGCACTTGGTTGGTGTAGCCATCGGACCAAACCCTAACCGCTGTCTGGCCGGACGGCCAATATTATGCCGCCGATGTTCGACTCCATGGTCGTGGGCACCGACGGCTCGGACACCGCCAAAGAGGCGGTCCGGCAGGCGACTGGCCTGGCCGAGCGCCTGGGCGCCACGATTCACCTCGTCAGCGCCTACGAGCCGGTGCCGGAGGGCAGGCTGCGCGAGGAACGCCAGCAGGTGCCGGACGACCTCCAGTGGATGGTCAACCCCCGCGAGGACGTGGCCTCAACGCTCGACGAGGCCGCCGAGGGGATCAAGGAGCAGGGCGTCCAGGTGGAGACACACGCGCGCGAGGGCGACCCCGCCGACGCGATCCTCGACGTGGCCGAGGAGCAGGGCGCCGACCTGATCGTGGTCGGGAACAAGGGCATGACGGGGGCCAAGCGCTTCCTGCTCGGCAGCGTGCCGAACAAGGTGTCGCATCACGCTCCGTGCAGCGTGATGATCATTCGGACTACATAGGCGCCTGGAAGGCGCCCATCCGATCAGACCTGGGGCAGGATGCCCCAGGGGGTACCCATCTCAGCAGGCGGTCGCCGGCGGGCAGCGCAGCGCCCGCGCCGCGTCGACGAGCCCGGACCCGTAGCGCCCGTCGACCCCCGGCCTGCCGAGATCCCGCGCCGTCGCCTGGATGTGGGTCTGCAGGGCGGCGGCACTGGGGTTCGGGCCGAGCTTTCCGGTGGCGATCACAAGGGCGGCGATCGCGCTCACGTGGGGGGCCGCCATCGAGGTCCCCTCGTACCCGCGCGGCATGCCGAAGGTCCGCACGCCCTTGCCGCGGAAGGTCTCCTGGAAGATCCAGTCGCTTGCGCTGTTCGGGTCGCAGAGGTCGAGCTCCTGCTGTGTGCGCGGCTCGGCGTCCACTCCGCCGCCGGGCGCCACCAGGTCGAGATCCGGCCCGCCGTTCGAGTAGTCCGACCGGCAGCCGCTGCGCGTCGTGGCGCCCACCGCGATCACCTGGTCGGCGCGCGCGGGGTAAGCGACCTTGCGTCCGAAGCCGTTCCCCGCCGCCCCGACGATGAGCGCGCCGCGGCGGTGGGCGAACCTGATCGCCGCGAGGATCTCGGGGATCTCGGAGGGGATCACGTCGAGCTCGAACTCGAGGCTGAGGTTGATCACGTCCGCCTTGTGGCGAGCCGCGTAGCGGATCGCCTTGGCGATTGCGACCGAGTCGCCCGACCCCGCCGAGTCCAGCACCCGCAGCGGCATGATCTTCGCCCCGTACGCGATGCCGGCGGCACCCGTGCCGTTGTTGGTGGTCTGCGCGATCGTGCCCGCCACGTGCGTGCCGTGGCCGAAGACGTCGTTCGGGTGCTTGTCGCGATCGATGAAGTCGTAGCCCTTGACGAAGGTCCGCTTGCGCAGATCCGGGGCGCGGCGGTAGCGCTTGTAGCGCTCGAACGCGACGCCGCTGTCGAGCAGCGCGACCAGGGCGCCCTCCCCGCCGGGGGCGCCCGCCGCCAGCGCCAGCGACCACGCCTCGGGCATGCCGATGCCCCAGGGCTCGAACAGGTTCCACTGGCGCCGGAAGCCGGGGTCGTTCGGGGTGAACGTCTGCGAGGCCCGGGCGATGTGGTTCGGCACCGCGTACTCGACGCGAGGGTTGTCGCGCAGCTCCGCGATCGTCTTCCGCACCGGGTCCCCGTCCCTGATTTGGTGCACACGCGCGCGGCTGCCGTCCTCGTACTTCACGACGACCTCGCCGGGGACGTAGTCGGCCCCCGCGGCCGAGGCGGCCGGCGTGAGCAGCGCCAAGAGGGCGCCGAGCGCTAGGAGAAGAGGGTGTTTCGGCATTGGGTTACGGTGCCCGGCGCAGTGTACGAACGCATGAACAACGTGCCTACAGGGAAGTTGTGACCGTCTGCGTTACCGGGGCTACCGGTTTCATCGGCTCGCACGTGGCGAAACTTGCGGCCGAGGTACACGGGCGTCCGCGGGTGACCTACCGCGACGAGGCCCGGCTGGCCGGTCTCACGGCGGTCGTTGAGGCCGATCCGATCAAGGCCGACGTGCTCGACCGCGGCGCGCTGCGGCGGGCCTTCCGCGGCTGCGAGATCGTCTTCCACGCCGCCGGCTACGTCGCGTCGCGGCCGCCGGAGCGGGTCTGGCAGGTGAACGCGCTGGCGCCGCGGATCGCCGTGGAGGCCGCGGCGGCCGAGGGCGTGCGGCGTGTGGTGGTGACCTCGAGCGTGGCGGGGATCGGCCCGGCGCCGGCGGACCGCGCCGGGAACGAGGAGGACTTCTACCGCGGCGGCGGCCTCGGCCTGACCTATCCCGACGCCAAGCACGAGGGGGAGTCGGAGGCGCTCGCCGCCGGCGCGCGGCTCGGCGTGGAGGTGGTCGTGGTGAACCCCTCCTACGTCTTCGGGCCGCCGCTCGACCGCTCGCGTCCGGGCGAGACCTCCACGCGCATGGTCGGCAACTACCTGCGCGGGCGGCTGCCCGCAGTGGTGGACGGAGAGACGAACGCGGTCGACGTGCGCGACGTCGCGCGCGGCCACATGCGCGCCGCCGAGCGGGGGCGGCCGGGGGAGAGGTACGTGCTGGGCGGCCACGACGTGCGCTGGGTCGACCTGCTGGAGCGGGTCGCCGAGCTGTCGGGCGTGCACCACCCGCTGGTCGTGCTGCCCCCCGAGGCCGGAGCCGCCGCGGGCGCGATGAAGGGGCTTGGTCTGCCCACGCCGGGGGTGTCGGAGGGGATCGTCCTGATGGCGCAGAACTGGCGCTACTCGTCGGCCAAGGCCCGGCGGGAGCTCGGCTACCGCGCCCGGCCGCTCAACCGGACGCTGCAGGACACGATCGACTGGTACCTGGACCTGATGGACGACGGGACGCTCGGGCGCGGGCGCCCGTCGCCGCTGTCGCTGGCCGCGGCCGGCGTGCGCCTGGCGAGTCGCGCGGGCGTGCTGGGCGGGGTGCAGGCCGCGGAGCGCTACGTGGGCCGGCGCCTGGTGCTGCGCCCGTGAGCACCTTCTTCCCGCGCGACGAGTACTACATGCGGCTCGCCCTGCGCGAGGCCGAGCGGGCGCTGGCCCATGACGACGTGCCGATCGGGTGCGTGATTGCCCACGGCGGGGAGGTGATCGCGGCCGCCCGCAACGAGCGCGAGCTGCGCGGCGACCCCACCGCGCACGCCGAGATCCTCGCCCTGCGCGAGGCGTCGCGGCACCTGGCGGGCTGGCGCCTCCTCGACACGGTCCTCTACGTGACGCTCGAGCCGTGCGCCATGTGCGCGGGCGCGATCGTGCTCGCGCGCGTGCCGCGGGTGGTCTACGCCGCGCCCGACCCGAAGGCGGGCGCCGCGGGCAGCGTGCTCGACGTGCTGGCCGAGCCGCAGCTCAACCACCGGCCGGACGTGGCGGGCGGGTTGCTGGCCGAGGAGGGCGCCGAGCTGCTGCGCGCCTTCTTCGCCTCCCGCCGCGACTAGCTCGGGCCCGCGTCCGATCACTTTCACCCCGCCGGATCGGTCTAATGAGTGAGGTGGACGATCTCCTGCTCGTGCTCCACGCGGCCGCCGGTGCCGCCGGGCTCATCCTGGGGCCGCTCGCGCTGTGGGCGGGGCCGCCGTGGTCCGGCTTCGCCTATCTCTGGGCCGTCTTCGCCGTGTCGCTCACGGCGCTCGGCCTCGTGGCGCTCGATGCGGCGGAGCTGTGGTGGCTGGCTCCGCTGGCGCTGCTCGCGTCCGGGTTGGCGCTGCTCGGCCGGATCGCCGCGGGGCGCTCTGGACCGGGATGGACACGCGCGCAGGCGCACGGGCAGGGCGGGTCGTACATCGCGCTCGTGACGGCGGCGCTGGTGGTTTCGGTGAACGGGCCGGCCGGCGTCGTGGCGTGGGTGCTCCCCACCGCCGTCGGCCTCTTCCTGATCGAGCGCCATGTGGCAGGCACAAGACAAGCGAACCAACAGAGGAGTGCGGTGTGATCAAGTCGGTGTCCAAGGTGATCGTGCACGTCGACGACCAGGAGCAGGCGAGGGAGTTCTGGACCGGCCTGGCCGGATTCGAGCTGGCCCGGGACGAGACCTTCGGCGACGAGCGCTGGATCGAGGTGGTGCCACCCGGCGGCGGGCCGGTCCTCGTGCTGAGCCCGCGCCCGCCGCAGCAGCCCCGCCCCGACGTCTCCGACATGCTTCCGCACTCGCCCGTGTTCTTCACCTGCGACGACATCCACAGGACCTACGCGGACATGCGCGAGCGCGGCGTCGTGTTCCATGCCGCGCCCGTGCAGATGCACTTCGGCTGGTGGGCGATGTTCACCGACCCGGACGGCACGAGATACGCGCTCGGCCAGTGGCCGGTGGGGTGAGCGGGTCGGCCTCGGAGCGACTGGCGTGGGCGGTCGACGCCCTTGGCGTCGAGCCCGGCGACCGCGTCCTCGAGGTCGGCTGCGGCCACGGCGTAGCCGCCACGCTGGTGTGCGAGCGCCTCGACGGCGGCCGCCTGACCGGGATCGACCGCTCGGCGAAGATGATCGACATGGCCAGGCGCAGGAACGAGGAGCACGTGGCCGCGGACCGGGCGGTGTTCGAGACGGTGGCGCTCGAGCGGGCGGACTTCGGCGACGAGCGGTTCGACAAGGTCTTCGGCGTGCACGTGGCCGCGCTGTGGCGCTCGGCCGGGTCGCTGGAGGTGGTGCGGCGGCACCTCACACCCGGCGGCGCTCTCTACGTAATCAACCAGGCGCCGGGCTGGAGGAGCGCCGCCGACGCGCGCGGATCCGCGGAGCAGGTGGCGGCGACGCTGCGGGAGCGCGGCTTCGAGGTGGACGAGCCGCTGATCGGGGAGTTGAAGGACGCGCCGGTCATGTGCCTCGTCGCCCGCCCGGCGTGATGGCCCTTCCCGGAGACGAGGCCGAGTTCGCCGCGCTGTTCGAGCGTCACCGGCGCGAGCTCCACGTGCACTGCTACCGGATGCTCGGTTCCCTCCACGACGCCGAGGACCTGGTTCAGGAGACCTTCCTGCGCGCGTGGCGGAACCGGGAGGGCTTCGAGGGACGCTCGTCGTTCCGGACCTGGCTGTACCGGATCGCGACGAACGCATGCCTTGACGCGCTGGCGCGGCGGCGCTCGCGGCCCGTGGAGGTGGAGGGTGGATACGGCGAGCTCCCCTGGCTCCAGCCTTATCCCGATCACCTGCTGGACGAGGTGGCCGCCTCGGAGGCGGGCCCCGACTCGACCGTCGTCGCCAAGGAGACGATCGAGCTCGCCTTCATGGCCGCGATCCAGCACCTGCCCCCGAACCAGCGGGCGGTGCTGATCCTGCGCGACGTGCTCGGCTGGCCGGCGAAGGAGACGGCGGCGCTCCTCGATACGAGCGTGGCGTCGGCGAACAGCGCGCTGCAGCGGGCGCGGGAGACGATGCAGAAGCGGCTGCCGGCGCGACGAGCTGAGTGGACGCGCCAGGACGCGCCGAGCGAGGAGGAGCGCAGGCTGCTGGAGCGCTACATCGAGGCCCACGAGCGGGCCGACGTGGAGCGCTTCGCCGCGCTGCTGAGCGAGGACGTCAGCTTCTCGATGCCGCCGGAGCCGACCTGGGTGGCGGGCCGCGAGGCGGTCATGCGGTTCCTCACCGGGAACGGCTTCGGTTCGCCGGACGTGCTGGGCGAGCTGCGGCTGGTCCCCGTGCGGGCGAACCGCGAACCCGGCGCGGCCAACTACGTGCGCGAACCGGGCGACACGGAGTTCCGGGCGATGGCGCTCGACGTGCTGCGCTTCGAGGACGGCCGGCTAGCGGAGATGACCGCCTTCCCGCCCGATCTGTTCCCCGCCTTCGGGCTGCCGCTCACGCTCGACCGATGATTTTCCGCGCGGGGCTCGTCTGCCCTGTGCATGAACGACGCGACCCCTACGGCCGGACGGCGGAAGTGGATCGGACTCGCCGTGCTGGCGCTGCCGACGTTGCTTGTGACGATGGACCTGTCGGTGCTGTTCCTGGCGGTGCCGAAGCTGAGCCAGGACCTGTCGCCCTCGAGCGGCGAGCTCCTGTGGATCACTGACATCTACGGCTTTCTGATCGCGGGCTCGCTGATCACGATGGGGACGCTCGGCGACCGGATCGGACGGCGCAGGCTGCTCATGACCGGCGGCTTCGCGTTCGCGGGCGCGTCGCTGCTCGCGGCCTTCTCGACGAGCGCGCCGATGCTGATCGCGGCGCGCGCCGTGCTCGGTGTGGCCGGTGCCACGCTGGCGCCCTCGTCGCTGTCGCTCATCCGCAGCCTGTTCGTGGACGAGCGCCAGCGCACCGTGGCGATCGGCGTGTGGATGAGCTGCTTCGCCGCCGGGGCGGCCGTGGGCCCGCTGGTGGGCGGCGCGCTGCTCGAGGCGTTCTGGTGGGGATCCGTGTTCCTGCTGAACGTGCCGGTGATGGCGCTGATGCTGGCGCTGGCGCCTCGGGTGCTGCCGGAGTCGCGCGATCCGTCGCCCGGGCGCTTCGACATCCTCAGCGCCGCGCTGTCCGTGGTGGCGCTGCTCGCGCTCGTCTACGGGGTGAAGCGCGTGGCCGAGCACGGGCTGGACGGGGCGGCCGTGGTGTCGGCCCTCGCCGGGCTCGCCGTGGGTGCGCTGTTCGTGCGGCGCCAGCGGCGGGCTGACGATCCACTGATCGACCTGGGCGTGTTCGGCCCGCCCGCCATCCGGGTCTCGATCGTGGCGATGGTGCTGGCGACCTTCGTGATGGCGGGGATGCTGCTGTTCGTCGCCCAGTACCTGCAGCTCGTGCGCGGCATGGGACCGCTCGAGGCGGGCGTGTGGAGCGTGCCGGCGATGGTCGGGAGCATCGCGGGGTCGATGCTGGCGCCCGCGGTCGCTGCGCGATTCCGCAAGGGCTTCGTGCTCTCCGGGAGCATGGCCGTGGCGGCCGTGGGGCTCGCGCTCCTGGTCTTCGTCTCGGACGGGGCCGCGCTGGCCGTCCTTGTGGCGGGGTCGCTCGTCATGGGGCTTGGCGCCGGCGCAATCGGCACCGTGGCCACCGACGTGATTGTCGGCACGGCCCCGCCGGAGCGTGCCGGGGCGGCGTCGGGGATCTCGGAGACGGGCGGCGAGCTCGGCGGGGCGCTGGGGATCGCGCTGCTCGGGAGCATCGGCACGGCGGTGTACCGCTCCGAGGTGGCCGACTCGATCCCCGTCTACGTGGGTCCCGAGGCCGCGGAGGCGGCGAAGGACACGCTGGGCGGAGCGGTGGGCGCGGGCGGCGCGCTGCCGCCGGGGCTCCTGGAGGCGGCCCGGGACGCGTTCGTGGACGGGCTGCAGCTGTCGGCGCTGACGGGCGCGGTGCTGATGGCGCTGGCGGCGCCCGCGGCGGCGCTGGTGCTGCGCCGGCGCGAGCAGCGGACCGGCGGGGACCGCGCTACCGCGGCCTGCTGAGCGGCTGGCCGATCCCGAGCATGTTGCCGTC
>JBKGUS010000331.1:0-7753 GCA_046462295.1 Thermoleophilaceae bacterium
CCGATGACCTTGCGATCAGGCAGGCGGGGGGCGCGGACGACCGTCGTCGACGTGGTGGCGCGTGGCGTGCTGGATGCCGGCGGAGACGTCGCGTTCGGTGTCGTCGGCAGCGGGAACTTCACGGTCACCGCGGCGCTCGTCGAGCAGGGCGGGCGCTTCGTCGCGGCGCGTCACGAGGGCGGGGCCGCTTGCATGGCCGATGCGCACGCGCGCGTGACCGGGCGGCTCGGCGTGTGCAGCGTGCACCAGGGTCCCGGGCTCACGAACGCGATGACCGGGATCGCGGAGGCGGCGAAGAGCCGCACGCCGCTGATCGTCGTCGCGGGCGATACGCCCGCCGCCGCGGTGCGCTCCAACTTCCGCATCGACCAGGCCGCGATGGTGGAGGCCGTCGGCGCCACGGCCGACCGCGTGTACGGCAGGGAGACTGCCGTCCAGGACGTCCGCCGCGCGCTGCGGCGGGCCGTCGTCGAGCGGCGCACCGTGGTGTTGATGCTGCCGCTGGACGTACAGGATGAGCCGTGCGCGTGGAGCGAGGGGAGCGTCGTGCGACCTGGCGAGGTGCTTGCCCCGGCGCCGGCGCCGGCGAGCGTCGCAGCGCTGGTCGATCTGCTCCAGAGCGCGAGCCGTGCGGTGCTGCTGGCCGGCCGTGGCGCCGTGCTGGCAGGCGCCGGCGCCGCGCTGGAGCGCCTGGCCGAACGCACGGGGGCACTCCTGGCGACTTCCGCGATGGGTCACGGGCTGTTCGCCGGCCATCCCTGGAACCTCGGGATAAGCGGGGGCTTCGCGTCCCCGCTGGCGGCCGATCTGCTGCGGCAGGCGGACGCGATCGTGGCGTTCGGCGCCCAGCTCACGCGCTGGACCACCCGCCACGGCGGTCTGATCGCTCCAGGCGCGCGCGTGGCCCAGGTCGACGTCGAGCTCGAGGCGCTCGGGACGAACGCGCCCGTCGACGTTGCGGTGCTCGGCGACGCGCGCGCGACGGCGGAGGCTGTATTGGTCGAGCTGGAGCAACGCGGCCATTGGGCGGACGGGTGGCGCGACGCCTCCGTCCGCGCGGCGATCGCCGGCCGGCGCTGGTGCGACGAGCCGTTCGACGACGCGTCGGATTCCGAGCACGTGGACCCGCGCGCCCTCACGATCGCGCTCGACGAGCTGCTGCCCGCTGAGCGCACGGTCGTCGTCGACTCCGGCCACTTCATGGGCTTCCCGCCGATGTACCTCCGCGTACCGGACGCGGCCGGCTTCGTCTTCACACAGGCGTTCCAGTCGATCGGCCTCGGGCTCGCGAACGCGATCGGCGCCGCGATCGCGCGGCCGGACCGATTGGCGGTGGCAGCGCTCGGCGACGGAGGCGCGCTGATGTCGATGCACGAGTTGGAGACGGCGGTCCGCTTGGGGCTGCCGCTGCTCGCGGTCGTCTACAACGACGCGGCATACGGCGCCGAGGTGCACCACTTCGGTCCGCACGGCCATGATCTCGGGATCGTGCGATTCCCGGACACCGACATCGCGGCGCTCGCACGCGGCGCGGGCGCCGAGGCGATCACCGCGCGCTCGGTGTCCGACCTCGATCCGATCGGCGACTGGCTCGCGCGGCACGAGCGCCCCCTGCTGGTGGATGCGAAGGTCAACCCCGCCGTCCGCGCGGAATGGCTCGAGGAGGCGTTCCGGTCGCACTGATCGAGAGGAGCAGCATGTCGTCAACGCCGCCTTCCATGTCGCCGCTCGCCGCCCTGACCGAGGCGCTCGCGTCCGGCGCCGTCCGCGTCGTCGACCTCACGCAGCCCCTGAGCGAGTCCACCCCGGTGCTGCGCCTGCCCGAGCCGTTCACGAACACGCCCGGGCTCACCCGGCACGAGCTCAGCCGCTACGACGAGCGCGGGCCGGCGTGGGCGTGGAGCTGGCTGGAGATCGGCGAGCACGTCGGCACGCACTTCGACGCCCCGATCCATTGGATCACCGGCAGGGACCGCGAGGACGTCGCCGGCGTCCCCGCGGGACGGCTGGTGGGACCGGCGCTCGTGATCGACAAGTCCGCCGAGGCGGCCGCCGATCCCGACTGGTGCCTCTCGGTCGCCGACGTGCGTGCCTTCGAGGCGGAGCACGGCCCGCTGCCGGAGGGCGGCTGGCTGCTGCTGCGCACGGGCTGGGACGCCCGCGCGCACGACCAGGGAGCGTTCCTGAACGCGGACGAGTCCGGCCCGCACACGCCAGGTGTGGAGGCGGAGTGCGCGCGCTGGCTCGCGCAGGAGACGCCGATCGTGGGAATAGGCGTGGAGACGGTCGGCACCGACGCCGGCGGGGCGGCCGCGTTCGAGCCGCCGTTTCCCGTCCACAGCTACTTCCTCGGCGCGGGCAAGTACGGCCTGACCCAGCTCGCGAACCTGGCGGAGCTGCCGCCGACCGGCGCGGTGATCGTCGTGGCGCCGCTCAAGCTCGTCGAGGGGACGGGCACGCCAACGCGCGTGCTCGCGCTCGTCTGACGGCCGAACGGCCGTCGGACTTGCCCCGCCCTGTTCGCGAGCGGCGATAGCCACGGCGCCGAGGTGGCTTACCGCGAGGCGGCCGACGCGGGCAGCGCCCCGGCGGCGCTCGCGCTCGCGAGCCATCTGCTCGCGCAGGGCCGGGTTGACGACGCGGAGGAGGCGTTCCGCCTGGCCGGACTCACGGAGCCGCATGGTTGGGAAGTGGACGGAAGGTGCCCGTTATCGAGCGCGATCGCCTGAGGCGCGCCCACTCGGGCGGCGGGACGAGCGGAGCGGCGAGCAGATGGGCGATACGGCCTGACCCGGCCAGGGACCGAACTTGGGATGGGTGTGCGGTGATCGGCCGACCTACGCTCGGCGGAACCTTCACCAAAGGAGACCACATGGCCATTCGCCTTCCGGAGGGCATCTCGGCCCGTGACGCCCGCTCGTGCCCGTCGCGCTCTGGCGGGTGGTGCGCCTGCACGCCGAGGTATCAGGCTCAGGCCTGGAGCCCACGCGGACCCGAGCGCGTTGTTCAGCTCGTGGGTTGAGCTGCGGTCGGCTTTCGGCCGAGAGCCGTGGTTGTGCCTGCGTAGGCCCGTCCGCTTAGCGTCGTGCGGATGAAGCGCCTGATGCGCGAGGCGCTCGGCGGTGGATTTGGCGTCTGTTAGTCGTTTAGGTCCGCGCAGTCGGATGCGCCCTGGTGGGTGCCCGGCTTGTGCCCCTGGCCGAGCACTCCGGTGTGGGCCAGCTCGACGATGTGCTGCTTCGCGAACTCGCTGCGGCCGGGGTCACCAGCGGACCCGGCCGGGCAGAGAGCCGCCGCGGGCGCCGCCCCACCGAGGGCGAGCACCGTGCCGGCGCAGACCGCCGCGATCAGTCTGGTCATCTGTCCCTCCTGGTCGAGATGCGCTCTTGGATACGCATACCCGCCCGCCCCGGTTCGGCGCGCCGGCGCTCGATGCGGCGAGCTTCGCGGTGGATCGCGATCGAACCGCGCCGCCGGGGCGAGCGTATCCCCCGGTCGACACGCAGCTAAGGACAAGGAGCACGCATGCGTGCGGCGGCCTCGCTGATCGCTACCGCGGTACTCCTCCCGGGGGCCGCTTGCGGCGGGGACGATAGGCCCGCCCCGGACCGGGAGCGGCAGCCGCCCGAACGCAGCGGCGACGCCCGTCCGCGCAAGACGCCGAGCGGCCGGCAACTCTTCGTCCAGCGCTGTGGCAGCTGCCACACGCTCGCGGACGCCGGCACGACGGGAGCGGTCGGCCCGAATCTCGACGAGCATTTCGGGCCCCACCATCCGCCTCACATCGCAGAGATCCTCGACACGATCGGGAAGGGGCGCGGCCGCATGCCCGCGAACCGCGTCCGGGGCCGTGACGCGCGCGCCGTCGCCAAGTACGTCGCGAGGGTCACAGGGAAGTAGCCGGCTGGCCGCGCAGCAGCCGCTTCCCACGAGTCGATCCCGCCACCGCCGCCGCTCGCCAGGCGAGCGCAGCCCCTCCAGGCGGCCATTTACAGGTCAGCCTCACGCGGAAGCAGCAGTGCCGGCGCGGGATACTGGTCCGGTGACCGATCGCAATGTTTTGGGTGGAGAGCTTGTGCCCTGCGGCACCGACCCTGTCACCGGCTTCTACCGGGACGGGTGCTGTCGCACCGGTTTCGAGGACCTGGGCAGCCACACGATCTGCGCAGTGGTCACCTCGGAGTTCCTCGAGCACCAGCGTCGTATCGGCAACGACCTGAGCACCCCGCTCCCTCAATACGACTTCCCCGGGCTCGCGCCCGGCGACCGCTGGTGCGTGACCGCGGCGAACTGGCTGCGGGCCCACGAGGACGGCGCGGCCGCCTATGTCGTGCTGGCGTCCACCCACGAACGAGCCCTCGAGATCGTGCCCCTCGCTGCGCTCGAGCAGCACGCCGTTGACGTCCCTGCGGATCCGGGACCCTTCAGGGACTAAGCGGCACGTCGCGATTTCATCGCGCCCGGCGAAAGTAGTGGTGGAGTATCGATCGCTGTCGCGCTGCTCCTTCGCGCGCGAGAAGCAGCAGCGGGCCGGCCCCTAGGAGGGATTGGCGAAACGATTGGCGAAACTCGGCGTACTCATCGGTAGCTCCGCATTCGTACCTGAGCACTCTTTAGAGACTGGCTGATCGACTGGCCGAGCTGACGCCGATCCCTGTAGTGGCGAATGAAGCGCGGGATGTAGAACAGCGGACCACGCATGGGTCCTTGACCTTACTGCTACGCCGCGAGCGGTACGGCTCGCGCCCTGGCGAGGGCGCAGGCGAGCTTGGCGAGGATCGTCAGGGCGGCGTGTAGCCGGACCGTCTACTAGCGGCTGCTGGGGGGATCCAGCGCTGAGGAAGGCCACGACATACTTTCCGTCGCGGCCCCACCTGTTCTTGCGAATGGTCTTGCCAAGTCCGAACTGGACAGCAGGTACTGGTGGACGCCCGACTACTCCACCGCCCGGGCCACGCTAAAGGCCCGCAAGTGCCGCCAGTGCCCCTGTCGACTTGACGTAGGCTGCCGGTATGCCGCCGCAGGCCGGAAGCATCACCATCATGGCCGACGACGAGCCCGCCGCAGAGCTCCTCTCCTGCCTCCGCGAAAACGTCAGGGAACTTAGAGTGGAAATAGCCGAACCCGACGGCCACCACGTCTGGGCCACCGACCACTCCTGCAGCGTGGCCAGCCTTCCCGACCTAATAGAAGAACGGCTCGACCGATGCGGGCAGGCGATGGGGTCTCCGACTGGAGGGACCACCTACTCGTAGACCGCGAGTAGGAGCCAGCCCGCCTTTTGCGGCTGAGAAAACAAACCCGCCCCACCACCCATACGCCGTCCCGCCCACAGAGGGAACGAGCGCGCGGCTGCCTTCAGGTCCTGGAGTGGTGCGGAGGCGCTCACGAGGTGAACTCCGTCACCGCGTAGACCGGCTTGCCGACGATGATTTGTGTCGTTGGCCCTCCCGGTCGGCCGCAGCAGACCAGGTACGGCCAGCGTCTTCCCAGGTCGAGGATGGCGAGCACCGTTTGCCCACCGATCGGATCGGGCTTCCCGACCTCGGCCTCAACGTCGACGCCGTCGCGACGGAACCACAGCTTGAAGATCCGCGGCTCCTGCGGCGGGTGGCCCGTCTCCGCGTGGGCCGCCTGTCGGATCCCCGCGTAGACATCTTCTGCGCTCGCCTCGAGCGGGTCCAGTTCGGGGATGAAGAAGGTGGTCATGGCCGTCTCCGATCGCGTCGCCGAGCCGGATACCGCTTGCGCTCCTCGGCGGTCATCTGCCTGATCACGAGTGACCCGTCGGCGACCTGACGGCGGATGTGCTCGAGCCGCTGCTGGCGCCGCTCGCGCTGCGACTGCTGAATGCTCTTCATCGGTTCCGGCGCCCCGCGTCTAGATCCCGCGCCAGCGCACGTGGTCGCTCAACGCTCGGGCCATCTGGCTCAGCGCCGTCCTCGCCGGAAGGACGTCAGGACGCCGTCCACCGTGGGTCCGTGGGCCAAGACGACGAGACGCGGCTTTGAGAGCCGCGAGCCGCCTCTCCAGGCCTTCGATACGCGGTGTGGAGCCGCCGACATCGGCCGACTGGAAGGGGCGTAATCGGCGTACGCGCTCAATCAAGCGCCGGGCGCTCTTGTCCTGCGCACGACGCAGCGGAGCCGCAATCACCAGATCCCTCCTCAACCTCTTTCGGGCGACCGACGCGACAGGTAGAGGAAGCAGACCTGAGGTGCGGTCCGGACCGGGGACGCCGCGCGCGACGCATAACCAGCCCGAGACTCCACCAAGCCTACTCCTTAGGGACCACGACGGCGCGGGCTCGCTGGCGCGGGTACGTCAATCACTCCTGCAGCCCGAACTGCGGCGTGCGGCTGAACGACGCAGGAGCCTACGACTTCGTGGCCCGCGAGCCGATCGCGGCGGGCGAAGAGATCACCTTCGACTATGCCATGCGAAACACTCGATCGAGCACTTCCCGAGCCGCTGTCTTTGTGGCTCAGATACATGTCGTGGTTCGGTAACCCGGTTGGAAGGATCTCCCCGACGAGCGAAAGGCGGCCTACCGGGAGCTGGTCGCGCCCTACCTGCTGCAGATCGACCGAGAGACAAGCTCCTCCTAGCCGGATCTGAAGAAACGGCTGTCCAACCGTGGGGCCTGACGAGTCGCCGTATGCTGCCACCGTGCGGGCGCTCCTAGAGGACGGGCCTATGCAAGGCAAGATGGTCGAGGTCGAGGCCGTGGAGGGCCGGCCACCCAAGACGATTGACGTCCCAGATGAGAAGGGCGGCGCCTGCCGTTATTGCCTGGCGCAGTGGACCCAGGAGGGCATGACGGCGGCCTACACGTTTCTCTACGCCGTCTAGCTCACGCTCCGCAAGCGGCTCCGCGACCCGGTCGAAGCGGTCGTGCAGGACATCAACCAATACCTGCCCGGCTGGGGCGGATATTTCCGCTACGGACACTCCGCCCGCCACTTCGACCGGATCAGCAACTACGCGCTCAAGCGACTCGCGCTGTTCGTGGCCAAGCGCCACCAGCGCGCAGCCGGCTACGGCCTCTCGGTCGTGGCCTACTGGTCGCCCGACCGCCTGGGGCTGATCAGCCTCAACGGAACCGTCGTCTCACCCAGGGCCAACAAGCCCTGGCGGGCCAAGCCGAATGCCGGCGGTGAAAGACGGCGGTGAGCCGTGTGCGGGAGAACCGCATGCACGGTTCGACGTGGCGGCGGGAGGAAACCAGACCAGTCGGGCCAGCATGGCCGCACGGTCCAGGCGCCTCCCGCCGACTCGACACTCTCGTCCACGGTCGCATCCGTCGATGATGCAGAACAGCGGACCGACCGGTATCTCCGTACGAGCGCGATCCACGGCCGCGGGTGCTCCCAGCTCCAGTCGTCCATGCCGACCTCGCGGCGCTTGCCGCCCTTGCCGTGGCGGATCTCGCAATGGCGGCGGATGATCTCGACGTTCGCCTCGGACATCGCTCGTTCGGTCTCCACTCCAGGACTGCTAGCGCTAGCGGAGGTCCGCGCTCCGAGGGGGCCGCCGATCCCGGGGTGGTAGTGTGCTTCGAGACTGATCGTTCGTTAGGTCTCACTCTCTCTCTTCCTCTCGCGCGACCCCGATAGAGGGACCAGGAAGGTTTGAGGACCATGACGAGCAATGAGCGCCACCGTGCCGCCGAGGGACAGCGCGACGGCGAGGTGGACTGCACCGCGCCGCTGGCGACCGCCGGGTCGGGCAGGCCATCGAGGCCCGGCACGAC
>JBKGUS010000332.1:0-3419 GCA_046462295.1 Thermoleophilaceae bacterium
CAGCCGAAGCTGCCGCAGGCGAGATGGAGGAAGCCCAGGCGGACGTCCGTAGCGGGATCGCGCGGCTGAACGACTTGCGCGATGCGGGGGAAGGCAAGCTCGGCGAAGCGCTGAGGCCGCTCTACATCGACTACCTCGCAAAGCACCCCCCTAAGCCGCCGCGTGGCTCGGGCTGAAGTGCCCGGCCGCCCGACGGCCTTGGCCCCGGCGCACGCTGACCCCGGTTGGCGGAGCAGCGATGCGACAATCTCGGCGGGATGACGTCGGCAGCGCCCACGCGCGTGCTGGTCGTGGCTCACCGAACCGCGGCGACGCCGAGGCTGCTCGACGAGGTGCGCGCGCGTGCCCGCCGCTCCCCCTGCAGCTTCACCCTGCTGGTGCCGCGCCCTTACTGGGACCCGCAGACCGAGGAGGCCGCGACCACGCTAGAGCTCGCCCTGCCGCTGCTCGACGAGGCCGCGGGCGGGCACGTCGAGGGAACAATCGGCGACAGCGATCCGTTCGCCGCGGTGGAGCATGAGGTCGAGCGCGGCGGGTTCGACGAAATCATCATCTCAACGCTCCCGGCGCGCGTCTCTCACTGGCTCCGCCGCGACCTCCCCCATCGCGTCGAGGCGCTCGGCTTTCCTGTCACGGTCGTGACCGCCACGCAGTCCGAACGCGCACTCTCCGACGAACGCTGAGCCGACGGTGCCGGCGATCGGCGCTCCGAAGGACCATCCCTGGCGGACGATGCCCCACCACGGCATGGCGCCCATACCTCCGGCACCTCGCTCTCGGCCCAGGCGCGCTACGCGCGGGAGTTGCGAGATCCTCAGGCTGCCGAGGAACCCTGGTAGGTCCTCGAGATCGCTTCGGCCGGCAGGCCTCGGGCGCCTCGCCCGTGGCCACGGGGCGTGCGCATGGCAGTTCGATCATGCTGGTCGGTGGTGGAGTTCGGGCTTCAGAGCAGTGCCTTCGAGCGCGGCGCGCCGATTCCGCGGCGGCATAGCTGTGAGGGGGAGGATCTCTCGCCGGCGCTGGTTTGGTCGGGCGCGCCGGAGGGCACGCGCTCGCTGGCGCTGGTCGTCGACGACCCCGACGCCCCGGCGGGGACCTTCACCCACTGGCTCGGCTGGGGGCTCGACCCCGGCGCCGAGCGGCTCGGCGAAGGGCAGGCCGCACCGGTCGAGGGGCGCAACGACTTCGGCACAAGCGGCTACCAGGGCCCGTGCCCGCCGCCCGGCCACGGCCGCCACCGCTACTCCTTCCGGCTCTACGCGCTCGACTCCGATCCCGGTCTGCCGGCCGGCGCCGGCAAGCGCGAGTTCGAACGCGCCCTGGCGGGACACACCCTGGCCGTGGCCGAGCTGGTCGGCACCTACGAGCGCTAGGAGGGAACGATGGACTACTACTTCTGGGTGAGCACCCGCACGATCAAGCCGGACACGCGGGAGCAGTTCGAGCAGTCCTGGCGGCCGGCCGAGTTCCCCGAGGACCTGGTGGGGGCATACGTGCTGTATGCCGAGGAGGGCGACGAGGTGGTGGGCATCTCGATCTGGGACTCCGCGGAGGCGTGCGACCGCTACCGCCGCTCCGATATCGAGGCACGGCGCCAAAAGGCGATCGGCCCCTTCGTGGTCGAGGAGCGGTCGAGCTTCTACACCGGCCGCGAGCTGGGAATCCCGGGTCGCTGACGCCCTTCGCACTGCTGGCCGAGATCGCCGGCCGTGTGGCAAGACCGTGGATACGATCCACGTCCCAGCCGCGGCACTCGATGCCAGGCGCGCGTGAGCCGACGGTCCATCAGCGGTCGGCACGCTCGGCCCGACTGCTGCCTCCAGTGCAACAGTGTTCAGGCACTCGTCGCCAAGAGTGCCTGAATCCAAGGGGAATCCCCGATTATCCGCCGACATCCACGCCGGAGCACGCCGTCGGCTCGAGCGCAAAGGTCCTGCTAATCGGCCGCTTTGGCTTCGAAGCGGGCGGAAGCCTCGCTGGATCGCACCCAGGAGGTCGCCGGTTCGAGTCCGGCTAGCTCCATCGCCTATTTGCCTCTGTAGGGCGGCTTCAGACGTGTTCGCCGGATTCCGGGAAGGCGGGCAGCGATCCAGGAGATCGCGCCATCCCCAATAACCATCCCCGAAACGTCGGCGCGGTCGATCTTCGTCTCGGGACTAGCAATTGGGCTTGTGACCGCGAAGGAGCAGCTGCTCGAGCACGTGGGCGGCCCGTCGGAGGCCGAATCGGTCGAGGCGCTTCGTCTGCTCGACGCGCGACAGACCCGCTGAGCCGGCGCCTGGACGACGCGCCTCTGGAGGGACGAGGAGATCTCGCCTGAAGAGGAGTCTGCCGTCCAGGAGGCTCGCGACGAGCTCGCCTCGGGTGCCGCCCTGGTCTCCCACGAGGAAATCAAGCGCGAGTTCGGCCGCGGTGAGTGAACCGTGCTGGCGGATCGGCTACGCGTCGGCCGCCCGACGGGATGTGCGTCGCCTCGACCCGCAGATTCGTGCGGGCGTGATCGCCGCCATCGAACGAGCGGCCGCGGGCGATCCCCGCGCCGACATACGCAAGCTCGCGGGATCCGACGAGCACCGGCTCCGCGTCGGCGAGTCGTCCGTTCGGTTCCGAGGCGACGCGGCGTCGCGAGAGCTCGTCATCCCGCGCGTGCTGCCACGCGGACGCGCCTACGATCGCTGAGCTTCTGCTCCGCCGAAAGAGCGACACTCGACCGGCCGCCCAGGCGCCCGCCTACGTGATGGGCGGGTCGTCTGACAGGTGGTGATGGTCGTCATCGCGATCGCTCCTCGGTGGCCACGTGTGACGCGGCGCCGGAGGTGCTTCAGCCCGCCGCCGCGCATAGGGCGACGCCGGGCAGCACGTAGCCGTCTCTGGCGGTGAAGCGGCCGAGCGAATCCTCGACCTCCGCGCGCACCGCTGCGCGATCGCCTTCCGACAGGTCACGCAGGGCGAGCGCAATCGGGCCGGCAATGTCGGCGATGAGGGCCATGTAATGGTCTAGGTCTGGCACCGCCAACCGCAGCGGGACTTCCTCGGTGCGAACCTTCGCGAACCCGGCGCCGCGCAGCAGTTCGGTGAGGCGCTCCGCGCTGGCCAGGTTGAAAGGCCCTGGGGCCGGCGGCGGCTCAGGGGGTGGGATATGGCCGCGCTGGCCGAGGCTGAGCGCGACGATCGAGAGCCAGAGGTTTCGCTCGAGCGTGCCCCAGACGGCGAGCGTCAGGCTCCCGCCCGGACGCAGCACGCGGCGGGTCTCGGCGAGCGCGGCCTCGGGATCCATAAGCATGTAGCCGAAGCGGCAGAGCACGCCGTCGACTGAATCGCCGTCGAGCTCGATTCGCTCGGCGTCGACGACCCGGTACTCGACGTTGTGGATGCCGCGCTCGGCGCCGCGGCGGCGCGCGGCGTCGAGCATCGCCGGG
>JBKGUS010000333.1:0-4984 GCA_046462295.1 Thermoleophilaceae bacterium
CCGTCGCCGCCGTCGATGAAGTCGTCCCCGCCCCCGCTGGCGTTCCCGTCCGGGTTGTCGCCGGGCAGGTCGCCGGTGCGCGAGTCGCCGTGAATCTGGTCGAGACCGTCGCCTCCGTACAGGTGGTCGCTGCCGCCACCTACGGCGTCTCCGGTCGCGGCGTAGACGTCGCCTTGGACGTCGTCTGCTCCGGCACCGCCGTCTACCCAGTCGTCTCCGAGGCCGCCGTTTAGGAAGTCGTTGCCCGCCAGTCCGCAGATGCGGTCGTCGCCACCCAGGCCGTCGATGAAGTCGTCGCCTGCAGAGCCAACGATCACGTCATCGCGGGCGGTCCCAGTGATCGTGCCGGAGCCGGTGATCGTCGCGGGCTCACCAAAGCAAATGGCAGCCTCAGCGGCAAGTGAAACCGGATGAGGAATGAGAGCAATCGCGCCCGACACGATGACCGCGGCGAGGACCGATGTTTTCCGCCTATAGAACTCCTGAGTCAAACAAGCGGACGCCACACTAGGCCGCCAGCGCCGGGCAGACGAGGGCGCCGAGACCGGTCAGGTTGGCGGTGCGGTCGTCGAGCGTGATGCCTGTGATGCCGGTGACGTTCCCTTCAGCATCCAGCGCCACGGTGAACCGTAGGTCGCGCCGGCCGGCCGAAGCGTCCGTGCCGCCCGGCTGCACATAGACGAAGTTGAGCCCGGCCTGGAGGAACGTCACCTCGCCCGTCCCGCCCGGCACGCCGTTGAGCGAGATGTTGCTCTGGAACGCGTTGCGCACGGTCAAGCTCTCGCCCGTGGCCGGGTTGGTGAACGTCAGCACGACCGACTGCAGCTCGAGCTGCCGCCGGGTTCCGGACTGGGTCGTCCAGCTGACGAAGGTGATCCGCCCTGTGATGCTGGCCTCCAGCGGGTAGCCGCAGAGGGCCGAGTACTGGGCGGCCAGCTCGGCGTCCGGCGTGCTGTCGTAGGTAAACCGCGTCACCTCCGCGGCTCGCGCGGGGCTCGCCAGCCCCGCCAGCAACGCCACGAGCAGCGCCGCGAACAGCGACCTTACCATCTGACGCATATCGCGCCTCCCTCCTGTCAGCCTCAAGGGGGAGACTGACCTGCCCTGAAGTGATGTGACTGGCGGTGTCGGCGTCCGCCCGGCCGCCGTGGATGGGAGCAGCCCGAGTGCGGCGAGCGTCGCAGAGAACACCACCGCCGCGCGGCGCCTTGAGAGTCTCATCGCTCATCCTTTCCATGTCGTTCCATGACTCGTAGCTGCAGGCTGAACAGCAATCGAAGCCGTTCGTATGCACGCGATACCGCCACGCGGTCGGAGGGCATGTCGCGTGGATCGTGATCCCGCACTGATCGTTCGGTCGCAGGGCTGTCAGGACCATGAGCAGCGACCTTCCGTGCCGAGCGTCGGTTGCCCTCCGAGGAGTTTGGGAGCGACGAATGGGCCGGGTCATGGGGGATGTACCCCCAACTTTGGTGTTCGGCGAAAGCCGGTCCGCCCGCGTTTTGCGAACCGGGATCCGCGTTTCAGGTGAGCTGTGTCGAGGCGAGCGCGCCGCCGAGCTCGTTCCTGGAGCGGACGCCCAGCTTCCGGTAGGCCGCGCTGAGCTGGTTCTCCACCGTCTTGGCCGTCACGAACAGGGACTGGGCGATCTCGCGGTTCGTCATCCCTCGGGCGGCCATGTGCGCCACACGCCCCTCGCTCGCCGTCATGGCGTCGGGCCCCCTGACCGCGCGCCGTCGTGGCCGGGCACCGGAGGCACGCAGCTCGTCCTCCGCCCGCGCAGCGAGGCGCTCGGCGCCGCACCGGTCGGCCAGGTCGAGCCCAGCGGTCAGAGGCTCGCGCGCGGCCACTCGGTGGTTGCTCCGCCGCAAGGCCCCGCCAAGTTCCACCAACGTTCGCGCGCGCTCGAGGGTCGCGCGCGTCTTCTCCAAGGTGTCCAGCGACTCTTCGAGCAGCTCGATGCCGCGGCGGCCTCGTCGGAGGCAACCGGACGCCCGGAGCGCGACACCCACGCATCGGTCCAAGCCGCTCCTGCGAGCGCACGCCAACTCGTCCTCAATGAGCTTCATCGCCTCGTCGAGGTGCTCTCGCGGAAGCGCCAGGGCGAGCGGCGAGCGCCACAGCAGCCACAGTGGGTTGCTGACTCGAGCTCCGATCGCGATCTCACCGGCGCTGCGCAGGTCCGCGATCGCCTCCACACGCCGACCTTGTGCAAGTCGCAACCGGCCACGCACCGCCGAGACGAACGCACCTGAGATCGTCGCCGCGAGTCCCGGAGGCATAGCCAACGACTCCACGAGCTGTGACATGTCGTCGACGGACGGCCGCTCGAGCAGGATGTCGACGCCGCACTGGAAAGCGCTCGGAAGCCAGAAGGTGAGGCCGTGCTCCCGAGCGAGATCCACGGCAGATCGCAGATGCGCCTCCCCGTCCTTCAAGCTGCCCAGCTGCCCGCTGATCCAGGCGCGGTAGATCGAGGCGGCGGCGTAGCCCACGACCGATCCCCGCCGGTGCGCGTCGTCGGACATCTCGTCGACGACCCGAGAGGCCGCGTCGAGCTCGTCCAGCGATATCAGCGCACCGGGGGCATGCGCCATAACCGGCGACTCAGAGCCAACCTCGCGAAGGTAGCGACCCGCGTCCAGCCCCTTCCGCACGAGCCTGAGCGCCTCGGTGCGGCGTATCCCGCGCGATGTCATGACGGCCGCCACGTGCAGCGCCAGTCCCCGACCCGCAGGACCGTGCTGTTCGATCAGGTTGAGCAGGCGTGGAAGTCGCTCCTCGAACAGGTACGCAGTCCTCGGGTCGAAGTACTCGACGGCGCCACGAGCGGTCTCGAGTTGAGGCACGAGATCGAGGTCGAGTTCGGCCGCCGGAGACAGCGCGTCCCGAATCCGGTCGGCGAAGCTCACCCAATCCCCCGACAGCGCATGCATCGTCGCCAGCTCATAGGTGATGTCAACACGGACGGCCGGGTCGTCGGCGAGTGAGATCGCTTCCCGGAGATGGTCAATCCCGCGCCGATCCCCGGCCAGTGCCTCGGCTCGTCCCAGCTCGCGGAGCAACGTGAGACGTGATCTTCCTCCCTCCGCAAGCGCTCGCCTCAGGTATGCGGCAGTGCTCTGCGGCGCTCCGCGGCGAAGCGCAGCGTCCGCGGCCCGACGCAGGACCTCCACCACATCGTCCCGGCCTGCCGGCTCGCTCAACAGCAGATGAGCGGCGACCTCGTCCAGAGGCGCGTTCTCCTCAATCAGGGTCTGTGCGACGCGGGCGTGAGCGTGTGCTCGGGCCGTGACATCAAGGTCCTCGTAGATCGCCTGGTGCACCAGCGGATGCATGAAGCGCACCGGGTCGCCGGGTGCGAGCAGGTCCATCGCGATCAGCGCATCGATGGCCGCACGGGTGGCGTCAAGCTCCACGTCCGCGAGCGCCGCGATACGATCCAGGCGCGCCTGACGGCCAAGGACAGCGACGGCGCGGGCCACGGCCACTGCCTCCGGCGACAACCTCCCAAGGCGCAGCGTCGTCGCCTGCGCAACTGCTCTCGGCCCGGATCTCCCCATCAGCACGGCGGCTTCCCTGGTGGGCTTGACCCCATCGGCCTCGAGGACGCCGACGAGCTCCTGGAGCAGAAACGGAACGCCTCCCGTAGCCGTCCGGCACGCTTCGATGAACGCCTCGTCGGCGCTTCCCAGCCGCGCCTGCACGACCTCCCCGACACCGCCCATGCTCAGCGGCGTCGGTCGGATGATCTGCACCGCAGGGCCGGAAACCAGCTCGACCACCAGAGACTCGTCGACCTTCGGATCACCAGTCCGGACGACGACCAAGACAAGCACCGTCATGCCCTCGAGCCGCCGGGACAGGTAAGCGAGGAACTGCAGCGACGGCGGATCGGCCCAGTGCACGTCATCAACGGAAATCATCACAGGACTGTGCTCGGCGATGTTCGCGGTCAGCCAGTAGAGGCCGTGCGCCACTGCGGCCTGGTGGCCGGGCGGCGCCCCCAGGTCGACATCCTGCGCCGCTACCACAGGCTTCGCCAGCGCCGCGGCTCCCTCGAGCAGACGATGTCGCTCCGAATCCGGTGCAGCGGCGATGACTGGTTCGAACAACTGCCTCACGACGCCGTAACCGAAGTCGCTCTCGAGGATCGCGCCCTGGCCGGCGATCACCGTCATGCCGCACTCGCTGGCGCGTCGGCGAGCCGCGTCGAGAAGCGAGGTCTTGCCGATGCCGGCCGGGCCCTCGATGACCACCATCGTCCCGTCGCCTGCAAGTGCGGCGCGGATCGCGACGTCGATCGCCACGAGCTCCTCGTCGCGCTCCAGCAGCCGCACGGCGGACCCCGCTCGGCGGTCAAGGTGCATCACGACCCAGCATACATCCCGCAAAGCAGGCGATTGGGGCAGCAATCCCGCCAGCGGCAGGCGCCATGGATCTACCGCCAAGGTCCGCTTCCCGAGTGCGTCGGGGACGCCGATGTACATCGACTCGATTACGCGTGGCAAGAGACGATCCACCCCGCGTAGCGACCAGGTGTGGCCGTGGCTCGTGCGATGGGCTGCGGCCGCGGCGGCTACTTCGGGCTCCCCGTTGTGGCGCGACCCGGCGTGCACGAAAGCCCCGAGCCTGGCTCGCAAGCGACAGCTCGCGCATCGGCTAAGTGGTTCGGATCATAGGTTCGTGCGTGGTCGCCGGTCGCGGCTGGCCTGCTCGGCCTGCCGCATTCGACGGGGCCTGGCCGAGACGAAGTGGAGCGTCAGGCGTTACGCCCGGCGGGCCTCCAGCAGCCGTACGGGATGGGCGATGCCCGCAAGCTGCACCAGCCCCAGCTCGACGAAGGTCACCCCCTGGGGCGGCGCCCCCTCGACCACGGACTCGCTCACCAGAACCCGACCGGCGCTGGCATAGGCGGCGATCCGAGCGGCCAGGTTCACGGTGCGGCCGAAGTAGTCGCCGCCCTGGGCCACCACCGGCCCGG
>JBKGUS010000334.1:0-4801 GCA_046462295.1 Thermoleophilaceae bacterium
CGCGCCGGCACCGCAACGGGCTCGTTGTCTGCTTCTCCGGTCGGACGAGCGGCATGCAGCGCTGCGGCCGCGTCTACGAGCGGCTCCTCGAGGGCCGCCGCCGGGTCGTGTGCGCACACGTCAAGACGACGCGCGGGGACAGCGGCGGACCGGTCTACACCCGCCCGCGAGAGGGTGCGGTGAAGGCCGTCGGGATCGTGATGGCCTCGCGGATCTTCTTCGGCCGCGGCGACCTCTGCTACACGCCGATCCAGACCGTCCTCGACGTCTTCGGCGCCGACTTCCCGACCGGCGTCGTCGCGACCTCGGGCTAGCTCCGCGAGCGGCTTACGCTACCCGCATGACAGCCCAGGACCACTCGCTCAGCGACCAGCTCGACGCCCGCGCGGCCCGCTACGGCAGCCGGTACCTGCTCGACCCGGCCCCGGACAAGCGGCTGCCGGAGCGCGGCATGCCCGCCGTGGACGCCATGCGGCTTGTCGCCGAGGAGCTCGTGCTCGACGGGATCCCCGCGCGGAACCTGGCCACCTTCGTCACCACCTGGATGGAGCCCGAAGCCCGGCGCGTGATCGACGAGAACCTCCATCGCAACTTCATCGATCACGCCGAGTATCCGCAGACTGCGGAGATCGAGCAGCGCTGCATCCGAATGCTCGCCCACCTGTTCAACGCCCCGGGCGAGACGACCGGCGCGCGCACGCAGGGCTCCTCGGAGGCCATCATGCTCGGCGCGCTGTCGCTCAAGTGGAAGTGGCGCGGGCGCCGCGAGCGGGACGGCAAGGACACCTCACGGCCGAACCTCGTCTTCGGCGGAGACGTGCACGTGGTGTGGGAGAAGTTCTGCCGCTACTTCGACGTCGAGCCGCGGATCATCCCCCTGCAGCCCGACCAGTACACCATCGGGCCTGAGGACGTGGAGCCCCACGTCGACGAGAACACGATTGGGGTGGCCGCCGTGCTCGGCACCACCTTCACCGGCCACGCCGACGACATCGCCGGCATCAACGACCTGCTGGTCCGGCTCAGGGACGAACGCGGACTCGAGGTGCCGCTCCATGTGGACGCCGCCAGCGGGGGCTTCGTCTGGCCGTTTCTCTACCCGGACTCGAAGTGGGACTTCCGCCTGGAGCAGGTGCGCTCGATCAACGTGTCGGGGCATAAGTTCGGGCTCGTCTATCCGGGGATCGGCTGGCTCGTCTTCCGCGAGCGGAGCGACCTGCCCGAGGACCTCGTCTTCTACGAGAACTACCTGGGCAAGACCGACGCCACCTTCACGCTGAACTTCTCCACCGGGTCGGCGATGGTACTCGCCCAGTACTACAACTTCGTCCGCCTCGGCCACGACGGCTACCGCTTCGCGATCGAGACCATGGCGCAGAACACCCGCGTGCTCGCGAAGCTCATCGAGGCGGCCGGCAGGTTCCGGCTGATCGGGCGGGAGGAGGACGAGCAGCTCCCGCTGGTCGCGTTCCAACTTGCCGAGGACCGGGGCTACGACGAGTTCGACGTCGCGTCGCAGCTCGCCGCGGAGCGGGGCTGGATGCTGCCCGCCTACACCCTTCCGCCCGACGCCGACCACGTGAAGATCATGCGCGCGCTCGTGAAGCAAACGCTCAGCCACAGCCTGGTCACCACGCTCGCCGGCGACCTCGCTGAGGCCTACGAGAGCCTTGACGAGAAGGGCGGCCTGCACGAGATCGACCGTCGCCGGGTCAAGACGGGGACGGGGTACTAGGCGTCTCGCAGCGGGGCGCCGCGCACGTGGTCCACGGCCAGCTCCGGCACGTGGTCCGGCGGGACGGAGCCGGCCTTGTCCGGGAAGTCGAACACCGCGACCATCATCTGCATCGGGTAGCCCGGCGCTTGGCGCACGGTCTTCACGTGGTCGCCGTCGACGAGGAAGTCGACCCGGCCGGGCCGCCATTCCGCCGCGTACACGTGGAAGCCGGACACGTCGATCTGTAGCCGCGGCGTGTCGAACTCGTCGGTGATCGCCGGGTCGCGGAACGGGTGCACGCCCATTCCCACCGCCGCCGTCGGGCGGCCGTCCTCGGACGAGAGGGCGTCGCCGAAGACCTCGAAGATGCAGATCTCGGCGGAGCGCTCCGGCCGGTCCTCCAGCCCGACCATCCACACCGCCGCCATCGAGCGCGGACTGAGGTCCATCCGTGCCCGCACCTCGAGCAGCCCGTACTCCGGCGTCCAGCCCCACTGGGTCCGCTGGAACTCGCGCACCACCGCCCCGTCGCGGAACGGCTGCTGGCCGACCGTGCTGCCCACCTCGCCCGAGTACACGCCGGACTGAATGCCCGAGACCCTCAGCGGCGGGTCGTGCTCCCCGGCGCACCACAGGCCCTGGTCCGGCGGGATCGTCAGGCGCAGCTCGGACCCCGCTACGGAGTACGTGGCCGCGCTCTCGGCGCGGGAGCTCCACTGGGGCAGGTAGTGCGGCACCCAGACGCCGGTGTCGAGACCGCTGCCCTCGAAGTCGTCGACGAAGCCCTCCGCCACCTCAGGCGGCCTGCGCCTTCGCGCTCTCGACGAACCCCCGCACGTCTCCGGCCGGCTCCGTGTACGCATCGCCCAGCGCCGACTCCATGGCGGTCATGAACTCCTCGGCCCAGGCCGGGAGCTCGTAGTCGATCGCCCGCAGGAACTCGAGCGTTGCGGCCAGGCGGATGTCCGCGATCGAGGGCTCCTCGCCGCCGATGAACCTCTGTCCGTCCAGGAAGAATTTGCGGTAGGCCTCGAGCGGGTGCGCCAGCGCGTCCACGGAGTCCTGCTGGGCCTTCGCCTTCATCGCATCGTCCGCCTCCGAGGTGGCCACCTCGCCCGCGTACTGCGGGAAGCCGAGCACCGGATAGGTGGCCCGAGCGACGAGCGGATAGAGCGTTCCCGTCAGGTAGAACATCGCGCTGTCGACCATCGCCCGGCGGCCAGGGTCGGCCGGGTAGAACCGCTCCAGCCCGTGCTTGTTGCAGAGGTACTGCATGATCGCGCAGCTCTCCCAGAGCGAGCCGCGCGGCAGGCCGTCCTCCTCGAGCATCGGAGTGAGCTGAGCCGGGTCCTTGCGGACGAAGTCGGGCTCGTCCTTCTTGCCCCACACGTCCACCTCCTCGAAGTCGAGTCCCGCGGCCCGCACGAAGATCCGCGCGGTCAGGTTGTTCACGCTGGGCGTGAGGATGTGCAGCTTGTTGTTGGCCATCTTGGTCCTTCCTCCTAGTCGTCCTTCGACAACGATCCGCGCGACCGCTCGACGCGGATCCTGTGCGCCCCGACGATCGTGATGTGGTGGACGTCCTGGCTCTGGAGCTTCCTCATCTCCCTCCTCGGATCAGTGCTCGACAAGCCTCGACTTGTACTCGCTGCGCCCCAGGCTGCCCCACGGCACGAGGTCCACGCTCGTCTGCACGGTCAATACGCCGCGCAGTCTCTCGCGGATCGATTCGGCGAGGGCGGGATCGGCGGTCGCGCCGCGCGCCAGCTCCACGCTCACCGGCAGCGGCGGCTCTTGCTTCACGCCCTCGGTGCGCGGCCTGACGCGGATGTGACCGCTCACGTCGGGCGCGAACGCACCCACCACCTCGCGCACTGCGGAGGGGAAGACGTTCACCCCGCGCACGATCAGCATGTCGTCGGTGCGCCCGACGCACCTGATGCGCGGGCCGGTGCGGCCGCAGGGACAGGGACTCGCGCGGACCTCGACGTGGTCGCGCGTCCGGAAGCGCAGCAGCGGCGCGGCGCGGTGACGCAGGTGGGTGAGGACGAGCTCGCCGCGCGCGCCGTCGTCCATCTCGAGCGCGGCGCCCGTCCCCGGGTCGATCAGCTCGGCGTGGACGAAGCCGCGGGCGCCGAGATGCATCCCGTCCTGCCGCTCGCACTCGCCCCAGAGCGAGATGCCGATGTCCCCGATCCCCATCGCCTCGGTGACCCGCGCGCCCCAGCCCTCCTCTAGCTGCGCCCGGAAGGCCGGCTCGCCGCCGCCCGGCTCACCCGCGACCAGCAGGCGCTCGACGCTCGAGTGGCGCATGTCGAACCGCTCCGCGACGTGCGCGGCGTACGACGGCGTGAGCGCCGCGGCGTGCGGCCGCAGCTGCTCGATCGTCCGCACGAGGCGCTCCGTGTTGCCGGTGCCCACCGGGATGTGCGAGAGGCCGATGCGCTCGAAGGCATCGAGCGCCGCGCCGGCCGCGAAGGGCCCGGCGCCGTAGGTGGAGACGAGCCGCTGGCCTGCCGTCACGCCCGAGGCCGCGTAGCTTCGCGCCGAGCCGGTCACCCAGTTCTCGAGGTCGCCCGCCGTGAGCGGGATGTAGCTCGGCGTGCCGGTGGTGCCGCTCGTGGAGTAGATCCGGGCGATCTCCGACCGCGCGGCGGGCGGGCTCGCGGACATCGCGCAGCTACCGCTCACCGAGAAGCAGGAGATCAAGGCCACGTGCACGAGCGACAACCCGATCGGCACGCATCTGTGCACGACGTCGTTCGAGATCGTTCGGATCTACTCGACCAGCGGCACCACCGGCACGCCGAGCTACATCCCGCTGACGGCGGGCGACCTCGACAACTGGATCACCGGCTCGGCGCGCAGCTACGCGGCGTCGGGCGTCCAGGCCGGACAGCGGATCGTCAGCACCTACAACGCGGGACCGTTCGTGGCCGGGGCGGCGCTGGCCGCCCTGGATCCCCGAAGCCGCGTAGCTGCGGGCCGAGCCGGTGACCCAGTTGTCGAGGTCGCCGGCCGTGAGCGGGATGTAGCTCGGCGTGCCGGTCGTCCCGCTCGTCCGCATCTACTCGACGAGCGGGA
>JBKGUS010000335.1:0-4939 GCA_046462295.1 Thermoleophilaceae bacterium
CTGGCGAGCGCCGGCGCCGATACGGCGACCGAGCTGCGCGACGACCTGCGCTCCGCCGCCGCCGGCGCCGGCCTGGACGCGGGCGTCTGGAACCCGGACACGGCGACCGAGGGCGACACCTTCAAGGCGCTCGTCTTCGACGCCACCGGAATAGCCTCGACCGGCGACCTGCGCGAGCTGCGCGGCTTCTTTGGGCCAACGATCCGGCGCATCGAGCGCAGCGGGCGGGTGATCCTGCTCGGGACTCCGCCCCGTGACTGCGCCGCGCCCGGCGAGGCGATCGCCCAGCGGGCGCTCGAGGGCTTCAGCCGCTCGGTGGCCAAGGAGGTGCGCCGCGGTGCCACCGGCCAGCTGGTGCTGGTCGAGCCGGGCGCCGAGAACGCCATCGAGTCGACGCTGCGGTTCCTCTTATCGCCGCGCTCGGCCTACGTGTCGGGGCAGGTCATGCGCGTCAGCCGCGCCGACTCGCCGCCGGTGGGCGACTGGGAGCGGCCGCTCGACGGTCGCGTGGCGCTCGTGACCGGGGCGTCGCGGGGCATCGGTGCCGCGATCGCCTCCGTCCTGGCCCGGGACGGCGCGCACGTGGTCGGCCTCGACATCCCCGACATGGGCGAAGGCATGGAGCTCGCGCTCGATGTGACCGACCCCGAGGCCCCGCGCACGATCGCCTCTCACCTTGCGCGCGAGCACGGCGGCGCCGACGTGATCGTGCACAACGCAGGGATCACCCGCGACAAGACGCTCGGCCGCATGGACGGGGAGCGCTGGGACTCGGTGATCGACGTGAACCTCAGGGCGCCCGAGCGCATCACGGCCGCGCTGCTGGAGCACGAGGGCGCGCTGAAGGCCGCGGCGCGGATCGTCTGCGTGTCGTCGATCAGCGGCATCGCCGGAAACGCCGGTCAGACCAACTACGCCACCTCCAAGGCGGGCGTGATCGGGCTGGTCGAGACGCTGGCGCCCACGGCCGCCGAGCGCGGCGCAACCGTGAACGCCGTCGCGCCGGGCTTCATCGAGACCGAGATGACCGCGCGCATGCCCCTGGCCACGCGCGAGGTCGGGCGCCGGATGAACTCGCTGTCGCAGGGCGGCCTGCCCGTGGACGTGGCGGAGACGATCGGCTGGCTCGCGAGCCCCGCGTCGGGCGGCGTGAACGGCAACGTGGTCAGGGTCTGCGGCCAGAGCCTGCTGGGGGCCTGAGGTGGGCGTCTACCTCAAGGCGGCGGCGGGTGCCCTGCCGGGCGCGGGGCGGCTCCCGTTCGTGGCCGGGGGCGGCGGCCGGATGCCGGACATCGAGCTCGAGGAGGGGCTGCGGGCCGAGCCGGACCGGGTCGCCGACTACGCGCGCGTGTGTGGCTTCCGCCTGCGCGACGAGCTGCCGCCGACGTACCCGCACATCCTCGCCTTCCCGCTCCACATGAGGCTGATGACCGACGGGAGCTTCCCGTTCTCGCCGGTGGGCCTGGTGCACATCGGCAACCGCATCGAGGTGCGGCGGCCGCTGCGGACCGGCGAGGAGCTCGAGATCCGTGTGCGGCCGGGCCGGGTGGAGGCCCACCCGAAGGGACGATCGTTCGCCATCGCGACCGACGTGCGCGTGGACGGCGAGCTCGCCTGGCGGGAGGAGAGCACGATGCTGAGCCGGGGCGAGGGCTCCGGCGGAAGCGACTCGGGCCGCGGGGACGCGGCCGACTTCCGCTTCGTCGCCGAGTGGCGGCTGCCCAGCGACCTCGGTCGCCGATACGCCGCGGTCTCGGGCGACCGCAACCCGATCCACATGCATTCCTGGACCGCGAAGCTGTTCGGCTTCCCGCGCGCCATCGCACACGGCATGTGGACAAAGGCCCGCTGCCTCGCCGCGCTCGAGCCGTCGCTTCCGGAGGCCTACGAGGTGTCCGTCGAGTTCCGCAAGCCGATCCTCCTGCCCGGCCGCGTGACGTTCGAGCGGGACGGCGACCGGTTTCGCGTGCGCGGAGGCGCAAGATTTCATCTCTTCGGACGTTTCGGGGATTGCAACCCGAAGACGGCAGGGGGATGAGTTCATGTGGCGTTGGGTCATCGGTGCGGTTGCGGCGGCTTTGCTGGCGTTCGCACCCACGGCGACGGCTGCGACCGCGGGACCACCGGTCGACTACACGCAGACCGCGGGCCTGAGCGAGCCGGTCTTCACGGACATCGTTCGAGAGCAGGTCTTCGTCCCGATGGCCGACGGCAAGCGCATCTACGTCGAGGTCGTGCGTCCGCGCGGGGCCGGGCCGCGGCCCGTGATCCTCGAGTCCAGCCCCTACCACGGCACGCTCGCCGACCGCGACGGCACGCGCATCCTGCCCGAGCCGCGAGACGACCAGGGCAGGTCCGTCGGCCTCACCGGCTACTTCGCCCCGCGCGGCTACGCGGTCGTGATGGTCGACCTGCGCGGCACGGGCCGCTCCGAGGGCTGCCTCGACCACCTGGGCGACGCCGACGCCGACGACCTGAGGCGCATCGTCGAGTGGGCCGCCACGCGTAGCTGGTCGAACGGCAAGGTGGGTATGACCGGTCACTCCTACGTGGGCTCGACCCCATCTGCCGCGGCGGCGCAGCGACCCAACGGGCTGGCGACGATCGTGCCGAGCGCCGGGCTCGCCTCGATGTACCACCACCAATTCCAGGCCGGCGTGCCGTTCTTCCTCCAGTACGTGGGTCCGATCGAGGCCTACGAGCAGCTCGCGATCGAGCGCAAGCTGCCGGGCGGCGACGATTTCGGCAACAACATGCAGGAGACCGGCTGCGGGCTGCCGAGCTCGGCCGCCACGGCGGGCGAGGAGCAGCTCTCGGGCGCCTACAGCGCCTGGCACGCCCAGCGCGACCACGAGGAGGGCGTGATCACCGCGCCGATTCCGATCTTCCTCGTGCACGGCGTGAACGACAACGCCGCGCGCATCACCGCCGCCGACTGGTTCAACACGCGCCACGAGCGCGGTCTCGGCGCCGACGACAAGGCCTGGATCGGCCAGTGGGACCACGGCTCCGGCTGCTGCCCGACCCGGCGCGGCATCCAGTGGACCTACGCGCTGCATGCCTGGTTCGACAAGTGGCTCGCCGGACGGGCGGTTGACACCGGTCCCAAGGTCGAGGTGTTCATGTCCGACGGTACGTTCGGCGAGGCGCGCACCGGCGACCGCGACGAGGTCTTCACGTCCGACCGCTGGACCGGCGAGGCCACGCCGCTGCGCTTCTTCGCGGCAGGAGGCGGCCAGCTCCAGGACGAGCCGCCGAGCGGCGAGAACAGCGCCTCGTTCGCCGGCGACCCGAGCGGCGTGAACGACCCGCAGGCGACCGGCGGTGTCGAGTTCGCCACCGGCGCGCTGCAGGAGGACCTTGTGATCGTGGGCGAGCCGAGGATGCGACTGGTGTCGTCGACCACGGCGCCCAGGGTGCACCTGATCGCCAACCTGTTCGACGAGAGCGCGGACGGCGACCGCCGGCGGATCAGCCAGTTCGCGATCAACCCTGAGCTGCGCGAGGGCCTCGCGACACCCTCGCCGGCGGTTCCGGGGCAGCGCTACGTGCTCGACCCGCCCGGCTTCACGATGGGCCACCACCTGCGCGCCGGGCACAGGCTGGTGCTGCGGATCACCACGAGCGACCCGGACAAGGTGCCCACCTTCGCGGTCGACCCGCGGATCACGGTCTTCACCGGACCGCAGGGCACCTCGTTCGAGCTGCCCGTGATCCCCGGCGGCCAGCTCTACCCGGACACCGTGCCGCTGGACTTGGACGGGCCGGTCAAGCCCGGCGAGGCGCAGGCGGCGATCGAGGGCTCGGCCACGCCGTTCGCTCCCGGTGCCGGCCAGCGCCAGGCGGGCCTGACGAGCGCCTTCCTCGAGTTCGACGTCGAGCCGGACAAGGACAACGCGACGACGGAGGTCCATGCGACCCCGTCGGCGCCGGCGGACGTCGACCTCTACCTGCAGAAGCGGAACGCGGACGGCATGTGGACGGGTGACCTCAGCTCGGGTGCTTCCGGCAGCCTGACCGACGAGACCATGAGGGTCGAGAGCCTGCAGCCGGGCCGCTACCGGGTCGAGGTTCACAACTGGGCGGGCCCGCCCGCCAACCAGGTCGCGCTGAAGATCACGTTCTTCAACTCGGCCGGGGAGCCCGGACCGGGCGGGTAGGCCGAGGCTGCCGCCTCGGCTCACTCCGCCAACACAACGCGACCCCGGCGGCAACGGGAGCCGCTGGGGTCGCGCCCATTCCGGCTGCCACCATAGAGGGGTGCACACCGCACCCCGCGATCTCACCGTCGACCGGCTGGCTGATCCCGGCGAGCCGGCGCAGGTCGTCTGGCTCGACGGCATGGACGTTCGCCCGGCGGACCGGCGCGAGCCCCACCGGCACGATTACCACGAGCTGATCTGGATCCGCTCGGGAAGCGGACGGCACCTGATCGACGGTGCGCCGCTTCCGGTCGATGAGGACACCGTCACGATCATCGGTCGCGGGCAGGTGCACGTGTTCGAGGAGGGCGAGGACCTGCACGGCGCGGTGCTGCGGCTGCGCGACGAGCTGCTGCCCGGCGACGCCAAGCGGCTGCCCGCCGCATGGATGCTGAGCGGGCGCTGCGGGCGCAGCGTCCCGGTGCCCGGCGATCGGGCGGATCAGCTGGAGGCGCTGCTGAGGGCGCTCGACGAGGAGCTGAAGCGCCCGGCCAGCCCCGAGTCGTCCCAGCTGCGGGGCCACCTGATCTCCGTCGTGCTCCTGTGGCTCGAGCGCTGGTACGACGTCTCGCGCGAGGAGCAACCCGATCCGGACCAGGCGCAGGTGGAGCTGCTCAGGCGCTTCATCCCGGTGCTCGAGCGCGACTATGCCGACCACCATGACGCGGCCCACTACGCCGAGGAGCTGCGCGTGCCGCCCGCCACCCTGTCGCGCGCCCTGACGCAGGTGACGGGGC
>JBKGUS010000336.1:0-3231 GCA_046462295.1 Thermoleophilaceae bacterium
GCATCGGCGGCTGCCCGAACGTCGGCGGCATCTGCATCGGCTGCACGATGCCCGGCTTCCCGGACAAGTTCATGCCGTTCATGGACGCGCCGCCCGGCGGCAGCCTGTCGTCGGCGCTCTTGAGCGGCTATGGGCCGTTCATCCGCGCGATGCGCGGGATCACGAACAAGAGCGTCAGCAAGGAACCCAAGTGGCATCACAACCGCCCTGAGCTGACCACGGGCTACAACCCGCGCTGGTCCTCGAGGGACTGAGGGGAGGGACCGGGATGGCGGTACGAGAGCGAGTCACACCGGAGTCCGGCAACGTCGTCTCGATGTCGTGGGACCCGATCACGAGGATCATCGGGAACCTCGGCATCTACACGAAGATCAACTTCGACACGCGGGAGGTCGTGGAGGCCAAGAGCACCTGCTCGCTGTTCCGCGGCTACAGCGTGTTCATGAAGGGCAAGGACCCGCGCGACGCGGGCTTCATCACCAGCCGCATCTGCGGCATCTGCGGCGACAACCACACCACGTGCTCGATCTACGCCCAGAACATGGCCTACGGGATCAAGACGCCTCGCCTCGGCGAGCACATCATGAACCTGGGCGAGGCCGCCGAGTACCTGTTCGACCACACGATCTTCCAGGACAACCTGGTCTTCGTGGACTTCTGCGAGCAGATGGTCAAAGAGACGAACCCGAGCGTGATGGAGAAGGCGGACAAGACCGAGGCGCCGCACGCCGATCTGCACAAGCACCGCACGATCGGCGACATCATGCGCTCGTTCAACCCGTTCACGGGCGAGACGTACCTCCAGGCGCTACAGGTCAGCCGAATCACGCGTGAGATGTTCTGCCTGATGGAGGGGCGGCACGTGCATCCCTCCACGATGTACCCGGGCGGCGTCGGCACCGTGGCCACGCCGACGCTCTTCAGCGACTACACGGTGCGCCTGCTGCGCTGCCTGGACTTCATCAAGATGGCCGTCGCCATGAACGACGACGTGTTCGACTTCTTCTACGAGGCGTTGCCCGGGTACGAGGAGGTCGGTCGCCGCCGCGTGCTGCTCGGCTGCTGGGGCTCGTTCCAGGACGCCGAGACCGTGGACTACAAGTACGAGAACATGGAGAAGTGGGGGCGCGCCATGCGCGTCACCCCTGGTGTGGTGGTGGACGGCGAGCTCGTCACGACGAGCCTCGTGGACATCAACCTGGGCATGCGCATCCTGCTCGGGAGCTCCTACTACGACGACTGGGAGAACGAGGAGACGTTCGTCAGCCACGACCCTCTCGGGAATCCTGTGGACAAGCGCCACCCCTGGAACCAGACGACGTTGCCGAAGCCGCAGAAGCGCGACCTCGACGGCGGGAACTACTCGTGGGTCATGAGCCCGCGCTGGTATCACGAGGCCAGCGGCGAGCACCTCGCGCTCGACACGGGCGGCGGTCCCTTCGCGCGCCTCTATGTGACCGCGCTCGCAAACCTGGTGCAGACGACCCACGTGCAGTCCACGGGGCAGAGCGTCCGGATCACGCTGCCGCAGACCCCGAGGACGCCGGAGACGACGTTCGAGTGGCGGATCCCGCAGTGGTCGAACGCGATCGAGCGCAACAGGGCGCGCGCGTACTTCATCGCGTACGCGGCCGGGATCGCACTGGAGATCCTCGAGCAGGGCATGAGCGAGGTCCGCAAGGGCAACACCAAGGTGTTCCAGGACTTCGACGTGCCGGACGAGGCGATCGGCTGCGGCTTCCACGAGGCGGTGCGCGGCGTGCTCTCGCACCACCTCGTGATTCGCGACCGCAAGATCGCGAACTATCACCCGTACCCGCCCACGCCGTGGAACGCGAGCCCGCGCGACCACTTCGGGACCCCGGGGCCCTATGAGGACGCCCTCCAGGGCATGCCGATCTTCGAGGAGAACGGGCCAGACGAGTTCAAGGGCGTGGACGTCATGCGCGCGGTGCGCAGCTTCGATCCCTGCCTGCCGTGCGGCGTGCACATGTACCTCGGCGGCGGCCGGACGCTCGAGAAGCTCCACACGCCGGACTTCGGCCAGGTGTCCTAGTTCGTGGACGATCGGGAGGCACGCGAAGGGGCCGCGCGCGTGGAGGCGCTGCTCGCCGGCTTGGACGAGGTGGCCGACGAGGCCGCGCGCGATCAGGCGATGGCGGCCGTGCAGGCGCTCGTCGAGCTCTACGGCGAGGGGCTCACGCGAATCGTCGAGCATGCCGGGCCCGAGCTGCACGACAGGCTTGCGAGCGACGAACTCGTCGGCCATCTCCTGCTGGTGCACGACCTCCACCCGGCGCCGCTCGAGGAGCGCGTGAGGCGCGCGCTCGAGGAGGTGCGCCCGTACCTCGGCTCCCACGGGGGCGACGTGGAGCTCCTGGGCGTGGAGGGCGACGTGGCCCGGCTGCGCCTGAACGGGAGCTGCGACGGCTGCCCGTCGTCGGCGATGACGCTGAAGCTCGCGGTGGAGGAGGCCGTCCAGCGCGCCGCGCCGGAGATCCGGCGCGTCCAGGCGGAGGGCGCCGCAGCCGCGCCGGCCCGGCCGGAACTGCTGCAGATCGAGGTCTCCGAGGCGCTGACCGGGCAGGCGGGCTGGTCGGCCGTCGACGGGCTGCCGCCGCTCACGCCCGGGGCCCGCCTGGTGACCGAGGTGGCCGGCCAGCCACTGCTGTTCCTCAACGTCGAGCGCGACCTCTACGCGTACCGGCCGCGCTGCCCGGGCTGCGGTCAGTCCCTGGAGGAGGCGTCGCTGCGCGGCGCCGAGCTCTGCTGCGCGTCGTGCGGCAAGACGTACGACGTCCGCCGCGCCGGTCGCTGCCTCGATGCTCCGGCGTTGCACCTCAACCCGGTGCCGCTGCTCGCGGACGAGGCGGGCGGCGCCAGGGTGGCGCTCGCATGAGCTCCCGGCTGCTCGAGCTGGCACGCGCCGCCAGGACGGAGGCGCCGCCGCCCGACGCCGAGGAGCGGTGCGAGCTCTGCGCCGAGCCGCTCGCGCCCGACCACCGTCACGTGCTCGACCTCGATAGCCGGCGGCTCATGTGCGCCTGCCGGGCCTGCGTGATCTTGTTCGACCGCGACGCGGCGGGCGGTGGCCACTACCGGCTGGTGCCTGAGCGCCGCTGGCTGCTCGAGGGCTTCGGGTTGGACGAGGCGCTCTGGGAAGAGCTGCGCATCCCGGTCGAGATGGCTTTCTTCTTCCGCGACAGCCGCGCCGCCACGCGGCCGGCGCGG
>JBKGUS010000337.1:0-6487 GCA_046462295.1 Thermoleophilaceae bacterium
TGACATAGATGGCATGTGCCGGATCCGTCCTGGCAGACAGGTAGGGACCTCCTCAGCTCAAGCGCGGCGCACGGCCGCGCAGGCGTTTCAGACCATGGAGCTTGAGGAGGCCCCCTGTGACGATCGTAATGGGACTCGACCAGCACCGGGCGCAGATCACCGCCGAGTGGCTGGACACCGAAACGGGCGAGATCTCGCGCAAGCGGATCGCGCCGGCCGATCGGGCCGGCGTGGGTGTGTTCGCGGCCCGTTTTCGCGACCAGGAGCTCGAGGTTGCGCTGGAGGCGACGACGGGCTGGCGGTTCGTCGTCGAGGAGTTCCAGGCGACCGGTGCGAACGTGCACCTGGCCGAGCCGGCGGAGACGGCGGCGCGCCGCGGGAGCAAGAAGCGTGCCAAGAGCGATCGCGCCGACGCCCGGCACCTGCGCGAGCTGTTGATGATCGGGCGGCTGCCGGAATCGTGGATCCCGCCCGAGCACCTGCTCGAGCTGCGCGCCCGCGTCCGGCTGCGTCACACGCTCGTCGACCAGCGCCGCGAGTGGCAGCAGCGGATCCAAGCGGTGCTCTATCACCACGGCGTTCCGCCGCGCAGCTGGCTGCTCGGCGCCGAGTCACGCGCTTGGCTCGCGAGCTTGGCGCTGCCGTCGGCGGCGCGCGAGCAGATCACGATCGCGCTCGCTCTCATCGACGCCCACGACGCGCAGCTTGGGCCGCTCGATGCCGAGCTGCGCGGCTATGCCAAGCGCCAGCTCGGCTGCCGGGCGCTGATGCGCCACTACGGGATCGGCCCGTTGACGTCGGTCACGATCCTCGCCGAGCTCGGCGACGCCCGCCGCTTCAGCTCGTCACGCGAGGCCGTCCGCTACTCCGGACTCGACATCACCGTCCATCAGTCAGACGCCCGCCGCGCCCCCGGTCGCCTCTCCCGGCAAGGACCTTCGGCGTTGCGCTGGGCGCTGTTTGAAGCGGCCCAATGCGCCCGCCGCCCCCGCTCACCCGACCACCACTACTACCTCGAGACGGCCGCGCGACTGGGCGGCAACCGCGCCTGCCTGGCCGTCGCCCGCAAGCTGCTCAAGCGCAGCTACCACACCCTGCGCGAACTCGGCGAGGAGGCACTGCAGCCCGCATGACCGCAGGTCTGCGCGCGCAGCCCTCAATCACGCCGATGCACCGCGGCCGGCTCCCGGCATGCTCCTGCCGCCACCACCGCGTGGACGGCCTTCATAGACAGAGCGGCCGCACCGCGTCACGGAACACCCCATCAACCATCATGTCGCCGATCCGAAACGAGTCCGGATCGCGGACCGAGATAAGGCTGGGCGTCCGCGCGCGCACGACCCGCACCACCTACCACGCCCACGCGCCCCCGAGGCGACTCCCCGGTTGACGCTGGGGATGGGCACAGATAAGGAGAATCGAACGCTTCCACCAGACCATGGCCCGCGAATGGGCCTACGGCATCGCCTACCGCTCACACCACCACCGCAACCGAGCCCTGCCACACTGGACCCGCCACTACAACGAACGCAGACCGCACAGCTCACTCGGAGGCCAACCCCCGATCAGCCGCGTTCACAACCTCCGTGGGCAGGACAGCTAGGCGCGCCCCGATGACCGTCAGCGTACAGTCAGATGACGCGCTGAGCACCGTCTCGGTATCGCTGGGGTATTAGGCCCCCTGACCGCGAGGAGATCTCTCAGCCCCATGAAACTGGTGACGTCGGCGGCCAGGCGGAAGTCCGTGACCACCGATCGGCCATCGCTTGATCCTCGGTGATTGCGGTTGTCTCGCGCAGGCCCGTCAGGCGGTCATGACGCTCGGCCCGCCCGCGACGTCGAGCCCCACGTAGCGGTGCTCGGCTGTGGGGCGCTGGAGCCCAGCCTCATGCGCCCACAGCCTGGCGGATGGACGCGAGCTCGCGGGGCCACCGCCGAGACGAAGAACTCAAGTGCCACGCACGGTACGGCATCGCCATGCGCGACGCACAGATCGGTTCCTCTAACGGCCCATGCGGCACACCGCAATCATCAGCGGAACTCTCGGCGGCGTTCGCCGCTGATCATCCAGAGAGCGTCAGGCCGCTGCGAGTATTCGCACACGGCATCCGACAGGAGGTACGACCTGATGGCTGATCCGAAGCACGTCGTCGAACGGCACGTCGAAGCGTTCAACGCCCGGGATGCTGACGCCGATCCGTGGAGCGAAGACGCCGAGTTCGTTGCTCCGAACGCGTCGATGTACGGCCGCGAGCAGGTTCTGAGCTTCCTCGGTGTGTTCTGGGACGCATTTCCGGACGGGCGTCTTGAGACCTCGCGCCTGCTCGCCGAAGGATCCGTCGCCGCCGCCGAGGGCCGGTTCATCGGCACGCACACCGGTGTCATGCGCACGCCCGAAGGCGAGGTCCCAGCCACGGGACGGCACGTCGACTTCCGCTGGATGTCGAGCTACGACGTTCGCGGCGAAAGTCTGGCGTCGGAGCATCTGTACTTCGATCAGGCCGAGCTACTCGGCCAGCTCGGCCTGATGCCGGCGCCCTGAGCGCGCTCGCGCTCGCCGCGGTCGCGATGAAGCGTGGATGAACCCGCGCTCCCGACGGCGCCGGCGCCGAGCCTAGAACGTCTCGACGATATGCGCTTCGAAGACCTCCGGCTCACCCGAAAGACGGATGCCCGCTTCTTCCATTCTTGGCCTTAGCTTGTCACCGAAGGCGTCGAGCTTCTCGCGAGATTCCCAAATCTCGCTGACTCGGATGTCGTTCTCGTCGTCGCTGACTCGGATGTCGTTCTCGTCGCCGAAGAAGAACGTGGAGCTGACAACCGTCCGCCGGCCAATCACCGGACTCCGCGAGCGCGTTCCGAACGGCGTCGTACTGCTGCCTCGTCACGTTCGAGGGCGGAAAACGGACGACGATGCTCATGCTGACCTCCGGGTCGGTTTTCGCGACTCTATCGCGGTCGGATTCGCGCTGAGCAAGGAGCTGCGCGAGCTACCGACATGGGACGTCAGCCGCTGCTTTCGCGGAAGGCGCCGTCTCCGCCAGCCCGGCGCTCGCCAGTTGAATAAGCGGAAGCCCCGCCTGAGTCCGGCCAGAGTCTCGCGTTCCCATGAAAGCGGGCGTCTCCGCGGAGACGGCTGTCGCCAGCGCACCGGACGACCAGCAGGCGTCTGGCGTACCGCCGCCGTCGCTTCTGCAAATCGCGCGCGAAGCGGTAGCGGGCTGTGCGGAGGGCCAGGAAGCGGATGACCCGGGCCTCGTACTCCGGGGGGGTCGGGGATTGCGCTGGCGTCCGCGGCGTCGGGGAGGTTCCGGTGCTCGGGATCCGCTCGCGCGGCGCACGAACACGCGGTTGATGTCCGCCTTCCGCCCCTGCCCCGCCGATATGAGCATCAGCTGCCCCTCAGGCCCAGCGGGGCTTGATGCGCGTGGGGGCGGTGTCGTGTCCGACCCCGCCCGTACCGTGGCGGCTTCATGGCGACCCTCGACGACGTCCCAGCCCACGAGTGGGAACGGCTTGCGCGGGTCTTGGACGCTGGCATCGAGGACCTCTCCAGTGAGCAACAGGCGTTCGCGGTTGAGTGTGCGGTGCGTAGGGCCGGCGCCGGCGACTTCGACGCTCGGAATGAGGACCACGTGCGCATCCTCTGGGACGAGCTCCGCGCGGCCACACTGCGGGCATTGCTCGATCGACTGGTCGCGAAGGGCGAGCTCGAAGTCGCAGGGGTCGCGGACAGCGGGCACCTGCTCCACCGGCGTCCGCCAGGCACCTAGCGCGGGTCCGGTTGCCGGGCCAGTTTCGTCGTCGCCCGCCCGGGTAGCCCGACACACGGACCGCAAGAAGGGACGAGCGATGGCTGAGCAAATCAGGGATCGGATGGTCTCTGATGCCGTCACCGTAGAGCCCGGCACGAGCGTCGTGGACGGCCGCCAGGCGGATGATCCAGGCGAAGAAGGGACCGCTTCCGGGCGTCGAAGGTGACCGGGTCGTCGGCATGGTC
This sequence comes from Thermoleophilaceae bacterium, assembly GCA_046462295.1. GTDB lineage: Bacteria > Actinomycetota > Thermoleophilia > Solirubrobacterales > Thermoleophilaceae > JACVRW01. Next base: position 4,001 of record JBKGUS010000337.1, read on the forward strand.
ACGGACCGCGACGTCATCGCCCGAGTCGTGGCCGAGGGGCGCGATCCCAACTCCTACAGCGTCGATGACATCGCCACGAGAGAGCTTGTGACGGCACGTCCGGACCAGGACATCGACGAGGCGCGCCAACTGATGGCCGACCATCAGCTCGATCGCGTGCTCGTCACAGAGGAGGGTGACCGGCTCGTCGGAATCATCTCCGAGGGCGACATCCGCGCCGAGGAAGGGCCTCTCGCCTAGCCGGCTGAGACATGAGGTGCGCAAGGGGCGCCGACTTCCCCGATGGAGGCCGGCGCTCTGTTACCTCCCGTCAGTGCCGCCTCTGCGTTCGTGGAGTGGTAGCCCCCGCCGCCTGTAGTTCCCCGACCTAAGCGACGACAGCCTCCGCCCGTCGTTTTTCCAATGCCGGCACGGGTATCGGCTCCACAATCCAGGGAAGGAGGTCTGGTGGGTGCGAGGGCCGACAGGGCGAAGGGTCGCCTGAAGGAGGCTTGGGGCGGCCTCACCTCGAACAAGCGGATGAAGGACAAGGGCCGCGCCGACACCGCCACTGGAACCGCCAAGAAGAAGGCCGGTGGCGCGGCCGACAAGGCGAAAGACCGGCTTGACTGAGAGCCACGGGCCCGGGCGGCTATGCCCCCCAGGCCCGCTGCTCGCTTCGTTGGTGGCTGTCGGGAAAAGGGGTTGGGCAGCGGACAGGGTCGCGGCGCGTGGGTCTGGAGGGAGTCGTCGCGGCGCGGTGTTTGGCCGCTCGGGGCCGTCTCAGGCCCCCGCGGCGACTGTTCGATGGCTGTGGAGCTTGAGCAGGTTGTGGCTCGCGCTGAACAGCCGCCATTCCGAGCGGCACGCCGATCTTCCTCGGCGCCCGAAGCGCTCGAAGCCCCGGTTGAACTTCATCTGTCCGAACACCGGCTCGACTGTCGCTTGGCGTTTCCGGTAGAGCGCCTTGGCTTGGTCGGTTGACAGCACGCGGCGCATGAACGCGTAGAGCCCGCCGTCCCAACCTGGCCGGGCGCTCTTGCGAAGCCCGGAGTCGGGTGGGATTAGCACCTGGATGCCGCGGTCAACGACCTTCTCCATCTGCCGCTTGTGCCAGTAGCCGGCGTCGGCGACGACGACCGCCGGCGACTCCGCGCCGATGATCGCGAGCTCTCGCTGGGTTGCATCGACCATCGGCTCGAGGTGGCCGAAGTCGGGCGAGTCGACTGTCAGCTCGGCGGCGACCACGATCTGGTGCTCGTTGACCGCCGCCTGGGCGTTGTAGCCCTGCAGCGCTCGCTGGCCGACCGTCTTGACGAGCCGCGAGTCAGGGTCTGTCGTGTTGATCGCCCCCGCCGGCAGGTCCGGCGGGCGGTAGGGCTTGGTCGTGCCGGGCGCCATCCGGCGCGAGCCGTCCGCGGCGACCCCGCGCTGGCGCCACGCCTCGTAGGCCGCGTCTGCCAAGCGCTCGACCGCCAGCTCCTCCTCCAACCGGCGCGCTGACGCTCCGAGCCGCTCGAGACGGCAGCGCGCAATCGGGCGCGCCTCCTGCTCGCGCCGCTCGTCCAGCCCGCGGCGCGCCTCGCGAAACCAGGCCCGCCGGCCATGGCTGCGGGTCACGAACCGCTCCGGGTCGAGCTCGACCTCCACGCCGGCGCCCTCCCGCTCGTCGCTGTCTGGCCGCGCGCCGCGGCCCGCCTCGCGCTCGAGCCTTGCCTTCGCCTCCCGCAGCGCGGCGCGCCGCGCCGCGCTCGTTCGTAGCCGCTCAGGCAGCTCATCGCCGCGCGCCTCCCCATAGAGCTCATCCTCGCGGCGGTCGGTCTCCGCCGCCTCCGCGAGGATCTCGCGCGCGATCTGCTCATAGCTGCGGTTGGCCTCGCGCGATGCGTTCGCCTGAATCTTCGTTCCATCGATGGCGACCACTCCGACCGACACCAGCCCCGCTTGCCTGCAGAGCCCGAGCACACCCGTGAACACCTCGGCGAGCGCGGCCTCGTGACGCACCCGAAACTCCGCGATCGTCGAGTGATCAGGGACCAGGTTCGCCGCCACCACGCGGTAGGCGACGTCCTCCACGCAGGCGCGCTCGATCGCGCGCGAGGAGCGGTTGCCGCGCGCGTAGGCATAGAGCAAGAGCGCCACCATCATCGACGGCTCGTAGGCCGGCCGGCCATGGCCGTCGGCGCGATAGCTCGCATAGAAGGCGCCCAGATCCATCTCGGCGACCGCGTCGAGCACGGTCCACACCAAGTGATCCTCGGGCACCCACTCGCGCAGCGACGGCGGCATCAAGAACACCTGCTCGCGATCACAGCCAATGAAGCTCATAGCCATGACCAAAGGCTCCCGACGCGGCCGGACAGCAGCGCCCATTTCCCGACAGCCACGTCGAAAAGGAGAAGCGGGGGAGCGCTCGAGAGACGGTCGCCCTCGCCGGAGGACCGGGCGTGCGGCGTAGGGCGCTGCACGCCAAGGTGAGCGGGAAGGGCTGCCTGGACCGCTCGCGGC
>JBKGUS010000338.1:0-3147 GCA_046462295.1 Thermoleophilaceae bacterium
GTGCCACCAGCGCTCGACCAGCTCGGGCGCTGGTGGCACGCAAAGCGCGGCGAGGTTACGGTCGCCGAGATCGACCTGAGGGTCGGCGGCGGGTGGCGGTACGTGATGGTGGCGAACGGCGGATTCGAGGTCGCCTTCCACGGCGAGTACCGCGAGATCGCCCCGAACGAGCGAATCGTCTCGACCGAGGTCTACAAGAGCATGCCCGAAGCCGAGGCGCTGGACACCGTGATGTTCACCGAAGTGAACGGGCGCACGACCGTCACGATCCTCGTGCAGCACACGAGCAAGGAGCACCGCGACGCACAAATCGAGTCCGGGATGGAGGACGGCATGCAGGACGCGCTGGACCTCCTCGAGCATGTGGCGGTCTCGCTTCGCTGAGCAGGGCGTCCGCATCACAGCCACCCGGACCTCGCTCCCGGGGGGTTCGGCCTCACGCTGCACCGTGAAACGCCGCGATGCGTCGGCAACGGCGGGAGTCCTCCCCTCCCGGCCGCGGATCGACTCGCTGCCTACCGTGCCCCTTGCGCCTCCATGCCCGTCATGTCGCTCATGTGGACCGGCTCGGGCGAGCCGGGAATCGTCAGACCGGGCACCTGCTCCGGGGCGAAGGCGACCGCGATCCCCAGCGCGGCGAGCACGACCGCGACGCCGCGCTTGACCCCGCTCCGGGGCATGAGCTTCTCGGCCGCGATGAGCGCGGCAATGAGGGCCATCCAGCCGATGCTCATCACGCCGAGCGCGAACAGCGCCGCCATCAGCGCCCAGCAGCACCCGACGCAGAACCCACCGTGCTCGATCCCCATTCGCAGCGCGCCGACGTGGCCGGGACGCCAGTGCTCGAGGAGGAGCGTCACCGGTCCGCGGCACTGGCGCAGACAGGTGTCCTTGAGCGCGGTCAGCTGGTAGAGGGCCGCGCCGACGATCACGCCGCCCGCGACGTACGGGCCGGCCTCGTCCCAGGCGAGGAAGCCGACGTCCAGCGAGCGCACGCCCTGGACGAGCATGTAGCCGACCAGGCCGGCGACTCCCCACGAGACGAGGTAGCCGGCCACGAAGAGGGCGGTCGCGCCCGTGGGGCCCATCCGCCCCGGCTCCCCACTCCCCTTCTGCATTCGCGCGTACGCGAGCACGACCGGCGCGATCGAGGGGAACATCATCGCGCCCATCATCGTCACCCAGGCGCTCAGGAACCACCCGAGGCCGCCGAGGTCGGTCCCCGGGCCGGCGTCCATTCCGTCCATGCGATCGTCGGTCACCGCCCAGCCGGCCGCGGCGAGCAGGAGCAGGAACGCGACGAGGCCGACCTGGATCGGGACGGAGAGCGGCGGCGTCTGCCGGAGCGGCACGGATTCCATCAGGCCTTTTCGGCGTCCGCGTACTCGTCATGCCGCCACGCCCGGAACTCGTCGCTCCGTCCCTTCGGCGTCCGGTCGAGCAGCTGGTGGTAGTACGGGACCACGAAGTCCCGGTCGGGCGCGAGGCGCGAGTAGGTGTGGTAGACGACCCCGTCCTCGAGGGCGAAGGCCATCCAGCCCGGTCCCTCCGCGAGCCCCGACTCCAGGTCCGTGCCGACCGAGTCCGACCAGTCCTCGAGCCAGTCGGGCGGCTCATTAATCATCGTCTGGATCTCCTCGATGCCGGACATCTGCTCCCCCGTGAACGCGAAGCCGAAGTCGAACGGGAAGTCGCTCCCGTACGTCGACACCCACGGGAACCTCCAGCCCATGCGCCGCTTGTAGGCCTGGAGCTTCTCGAGTGGCGCACGCGAGAAGCACAGCAAGGTGACGTCGCGGTGGTTGAGGTGGACGAGGCCCCCGTCGAGGTGGTCCGCCAGGTTGGAGCAACCCGGACAAGCCCCCGTGTACTCCGGGCCGAACATGATGTTGTAGGCAAGGAGCTGCGAGCGCCCGTCGAAGAGCTCGGCCAGCGTCTTCGGTCCTTCGTCCGTGTCGAAGGTGTACTTCTTCTCGACGGGCACCCAGGGCAGCTTCATGCGCTTCTCCGCGAGCTCTTCGCTGCGCTGGGCGTGCTCGTTCTCGAGCTCGAGCAGCTCGTTGCGCGCGGCGAGCCACTCCTCGCGCGTTCCGACCGTGTGCTGCGTCATCGCCTTGCCTCCTTTGTCGTCGTGGGTTCCTCGTACTCGTCGTGGCGTCGGATCCAGAACTCCGGCGGGTCGCCCTCGTTTCGTCCCTTCGGGGCTCGGTCGAGAAGCGGATAGAAGCCCAACAGGAACTCGCCGCCGCGCGCGTAGCAGGAGTACGTGTGGTAGACGACGCCGTCGGAGAGCGCGAAGGCGCTCAAGCCCGGCGCCTCAGTCATGTATCCCGCCGGGTCGGTCCCGGTGGCGGTCGCCAGCTCCCCGAACGGCGTATCGCTGCCTGCCTCCAGGATCGGCGTGGGATCGACCGAGCGGTAGTTGTACTCCATGCCCTCTCGCAGCTGCTCGTCGGTGAACGAGGCGCCGAAGTCGAAGTTGAACTCGCTTGCGAGCGTCGAGACCCAGGGGAACGTCCAGCCCATGCGCTGCTTGTACGCCTGCAGCTTCTCGAGCGGCGCGCGGGACGCGCAGACGAACGTCACGTCGCGGGCCTCGACGTGGACGACGGCGCCGTCGAACGTGTCCGCCGCAGCCGAGCAGGTCGGGCAGCCGGCCGCGTACTTCGGGCCGAACATGAAGTGGTAGAGGAGCAGCTGCGAGCGCCCGTCGAACACTCCGCCAGCGTCTTCTCCCCCGCGTCCGTCGCGAACGTGTAGTCCTTCTCGACCCGCACCCACGGCAGCTCCCGGCGTTGCCGCGCGAGCTCGTCGCTGCGGCGGGTGAGGTCCTTCTCGCGCTCGAGAAGCTCCTTGCGGGCGCGAAGCCACTCCTCGCGCGTTCCTACTTCGTGATCAGTCATCCGTTTCGCCTCCTGGTCGCGCCCCGGTCCCGCCGTCGCCGGACCCTGTGGAGCTCGGTCATGAGTAGCTCAGCTGCTCGTCCCAGTCTCCGCGCCCCTCGGGGGTGAGGTCCAAGAGGTTCCACACCGGCTCGAGCGTGCCGAGGTGCCGGGGGTCTTGACCCGCGTCGGTCGGCGCGTAGAGGAGCTCCGCGGCCCAGAAGTGGCGGATCGTCGCGCCCTCGCGGTGGAACACGTTCAGCAT
>JBKGUS010000339.1:0-2846 GCA_046462295.1 Thermoleophilaceae bacterium
CGACCGACTCGAAGGGGCAGAGCCATGGGTGGAACGGCGCAAGAGCAGCTCGTGAAGTACCTCGCGGACGCCTATGCGATGGAGCAGCAGTCCCGCGAGACCCTGAGGGCCGCGGTGCAGATCGCCGGCGACCCGGAGATCTCGGCCACCTACCGCGGCCACCTCGGCGAGACCGAGGAGCACATCAGCATGGTCGGCGAGCGGCTCGAGGCGCATGGCGAGTCGCCGTCGAAGCTCAAGGACCTGGCCGCCAAGGCCGGTGCGCTCGGCCTGGGGGCCGCGATCACGGTCGCGCCCGACTCGCCGGGGAAGCTCGCCGCCGCCGCCTACGGATACGAGAGCTTCGAGGTCGCCTCGTACGAGCTCCTCCGCCGCCTGGCGGAGCGTGCCGGCGATCGGGAGACGGTGGAGGTGGCCGACCGGATCCTCGCCCAGGAACGCTCCGCCGTCGAGAAGATCTCGTGGAGCTTCGACCGGGTGGCGGCGCTCGCGGTCGACGAGAACGGCTCCGGCGGCTGAGCGCATCAGCAGATCCTCGGAAGGGGATCGCCCGCCAGCAGGTCCATCACACGACGGCCGCCGAACGCCGTGTCGACCAGGACCATCCCGGTCGGCTCCGTCCTGACCTCGCCGATCTCGGCCGCGGCGTCGCAGCCGTCCACGGAGCGGAGCGCCGCGAGTGCGGCGTCGGCCGCCTCCGGCGCCACGAAGGCCACGAGCTTGCCCTCGTTCGCCACGTACATCGGGTCGATGCCGAGCAGCTCGGCCGCCCCGGCGACGGCCGGGCGCACCGGCACCGTCGCCTCGCTCACCAGCATCGCCACGTGCGACGCCCGGGCCAGCTCGTTGAGCGCCGATGCCACGCCGACCCGGGTGGCGTCGCGCATGCAGCGCAGCGAGGACCCGACCTCATCCAGCAGCGCATCCACCGCCGGCCACAGCGAGCGCGTGTCCGACTCGATCTCGGCCTCGAGCTCGAACTCGCCGCGCGCCAGCATGATCGCTGTGCCGTGCTCTCCGATGGAGCCGGACACGATGATCCGGTCCCCAGGGCGGAGCGCGGCCGTCGCCATCGAGGCCCTTGAGTCGACGACCCCGACGCCGCTCGTGCAGGCGTACATCCCGTCCGCATGGCCGCGCTCCACGACCTTGGTGTCTCCGGTCACGACCGCTACCCCGGCCCGCTCCGCCGCGGCGGCGATCGCCTGGACCTCGTGGCCGAGATCGTCCGCCGCGAGGCCCTCCTCCAGGATCAGCGACAGGCTCAATGCCAGCGGGCGCGCGCCCGACACCGCCAGGTCGTTTACCGTTCCGTTCACCGCCAGCTCCCCGATCGACCCGCCGGGGAAGCGGAGCGGTTTCACCACGAAGCTGTCCGTGGTGAGCGCCATCGAAGTCCCGTTCAAGCCCACGACGCCGGCGTCGCCGAGCTCCGCCAGCGAGTCGTTCTCGAGCGCCGGCAGCAGCAGGCCCTCGATCAGCGACTGGGTCGCCTTGCCGCCGGCGCCGTGGGACATGGTGATCTGGTCGTCGCGGAACCGCGAGCGCTTGGCGCGCGCGGTCTCGATGATCCCGAGGATCCTCTCTTCACGGGATGCGGGCGAGGCGCTCACACCACCTCCCGCTCGCGCGCGTAGCGGCCGTAGTTGTAGTAGGCCGCACAGGCCCCCTCGGGGGAGACCATGCAGGTCCCGATCGGGCGCTCCGGCGTGCACGCGGTGCCGAACACCTTGCACTCCCACGGCTTGATCACGCCCTTCAGCACCTCGCCGCACTGGCACGCCTTGGGGTCCGCCACGCGCACGCCCGGCACTTCGTAGCGGCGCTCCGCGTCGAGGTCGGCGTAGTCGTCCGTCAGCGCCAGGGCGCTCTGGGAGATGAACCCGAGCCCGCGCCACTCGAAGTGCGGCCGCAGCCGGAACACCTCGGACATGACCTCGAGCGCGCGCAGGTTTCCCTCGTACGGGACCACGCGCGTGTACTGGTTCTCGACCTCACAGCGACCCTCGGCCAGCTGGCGCAGGATCATCTGGATCGACTGGAGCACGTCGAGCGGCTCGAACCCCGAGATCACCACCGGCTTGCCGTAGTCCACCGGGATGAACTCGAACGGCCGCGCTCCGACCACGGTGGAGACGTGACCCGGGCCGATGAAGCCGTCGAGCCGCAGGTCGGGCGAGTCGAGCAGCGCGCGCAGCGGCGGCACGATCGTCACGTGGTTGCACATGCAGAGGAAGTTGGAGACGCCCTCGGCGCGGGCGCGCTTGAGGGTCAGAGCCGTGGAGGGCGCGGTGGTCTCGAAGCCGATCGCGAAGAAGACGACGTCGCGGTCCGGGTTCTGCTTGGCGGTCCGCAGCGCGTCGAGCGGCGAGTAGACCATGCGCACGTCGGCGCCCTCCGCCTTGGCGTCGAGCAGGCAGCCGTGCGAGCCTGGAATCCGCATCATGTCGCCGAAGCAGGTGAAGATCACGCCCGGCTCGTGCGCCAGCGCGATCCCGTCGTCGACGCGCCCCATGGGGATGACGCAGACCGGGCAGCCGGGGCCGTGCACCAGCTCGACGTTCGCCGGCAGCAGGTCGTCGACGCCGTACTTGTAGATCGAGTGCGTGTGGCCGCCGCAGACCTCCATGATCTTGTAGTGGCGGCCCGGCTCGACGATCGCCAGGATCTCGCCCGCCAGCGCCTGGCCCAGGTCGGCGTCACGGAACTCGTCGACGTACTTCACGCGATCGCCGTCCCGGCGTGCACGAGCAGCTCGTCGCCCGGAGCGACCGGCAGTACCAGCGCGATCTCGACCGTCGTCCGCTGCCCGTCGTCGCTCTCGCACAGGGCCAGGTCGCGCTCGC
>JBKGUS010000340.1:0-6278 GCA_046462295.1 Thermoleophilaceae bacterium
GCCGCACCGTCACGCCGGTCTTCCTGGCCGGAGCAGCGCTGATGATCACGCTGGCGACGCTGCTGGCGACCGCCCTCCTCGGAGGGTCGATGGAGCTCATCGACATCTTCTTCTACTCGTCGCTCCCGGCGCTCGCGCTCGTGCCGTTCCTGTTCCTGGCCGGCCTGGCGCGCGGCCGGATGCTGCGCGGCCGCGGGCTCGGCCGGCTCGTGCGCCGGCTCGGGGCCAGCCTCGAGCGAGGCGAGCTGCGCGCCGCCCTGGCCGAGGCGCTTGGCGACCCGTCGGTCGAGCTCGCCTACTGGCTGCCGGATTCCAGGCAGTACGTCGACGCCGAGGGCCGCCCTGTGGAGCTGCCCGGGCCCGAGACCGGGCGGTCCGTCACCGAGGTCGACCGCGACGGGCGGCGGATCGCCGCGATCGTCCACGACCCGACCCTGCTGGACGACCCCGAGCGCGTGCGCGAGGCCGGCGCGGCGGCCGCCCTGGCTCTCGAGAACGAGCGCCTCGAGGCCGAGCTGCGCGCCAAGGTCGAGGAGGTGCGCGCGTCGCGCTCGCGGCTCGTCGAGGTGGGCTGGCGCCAGCGCCGCCGCCTGGAACGCGATCTGCACGACGGCGCGCAGCAGCGGCTCGTGTCGCTCGCCCTCACCCTCCGGATGGCGCGCGAGCGGCTCGGCGCCGACGGCGGCGACGCCGCCATGTTGCTCGACCGCTCCCGGGAGGAGCTCGATCTCGCGCTGAGCGAGCTGCGTGAGCTGGCCCGCGGCATTCACCCAGGGGTGCTCGCGGACCGCGGCCTCACCGCGGCCGTGGACGCCCTGGCCGACCGCGCGCCGCTGCCGGTGGAGGTCCGCGATGTGCCCGCCGAACGGCTACCGGAGCACATCGAGCTGACCGCGTACTTCGTGATCTCGGAGGCGCTCACCAACATCACGAAGTACGCGGCGGCCAACCGCGCCTGGGTTAGCGTGACGCACCAGAACGGGCGGCTGCTGCTCGAGGTCGGCGACGACGGCGTCGGCGGCGCCGACGTGGGGCGCGGCACGGGCCTGCGCGGCCTCGCCGACCGGCTCGACGCGATCGAGGGCAGGCTGTACGTCGAGTCCGAGCCCGGGCGCGGCACCACCGTGCGCGCCACGATGCCCTCTGCCTAGCCCGGCTCAGCCGTCCAGCACGCGGTCGTCGCGGTGGCGGCCGAAGCGCTCGGCGTAGCGGGCCGAGACGCGCTCCATCGTCGCCTCGGCGCGCTCGAGGCCGAACACCGTGCGCGGGAAGTCCATCGCACGCTGGACCGGCCACAGATCCTCGTGGGCGTCGGGTGGGAAGAGGTCGGCCGGGTCGCCCACGGCGATCCAGCCGATCGGCACGGTCGCGCCGGCCCGCAGCTTGCTGTTCACATGGACCACCGCCCCGATCCGCACCTCGCTGCCGTGACCGACGTGGGCGCCCGGGAAGATGGACGCGCCCGTGGCGATGAACACGTCGCGCTCGATCTCGGCCCCGTTCACGTGCGCATGGGGCCCCACCAGCACGTGGTCGCCGAGCACGACGGGGTGGCTCTCGCGGCCGCGCAGCACAGCGTTCTCCATCACGATGCAGCGCTCGCCGACCTCGATCGGGCCGCCCTCCGCGGTGAGGACCGCGCCGAAGAGGATGCGGCAGTCGGGCCCGACCGTGACGTCGCCGCACAGGACAGCGGTGGGCGCCACGTAGGCGGACTCGTCCACGCTGGGCCGCTTGCCCTCGTGCTCGATGAGCATCGCCCTCGATGCTACGCCCCTGCCTGGCCGCAAGCATCCGGCTCGGCCGGATGCGCGCGGATCGCTGTAGCGTCCGCACTGTGCAACTGGACGGCTCCACCGCGCTTCTGACCGGCGCGACCGGCGGGCTCGGGCAGGCCATCGCCCAGGCGCTCGACGCCGCGGGCGCGCGCGTGCTCCTGACCGGGCGCCGGGCGGAGCTCCTGGAGGAGGTCCGCGGGCGGCTCGGGGAAGGTGCCGTCTCCCTCCCCGCAGACCTCGCGGAAAGCGGGGGGGTCCAGGAACTGGCGGCGCGCGCCGGCGAAGTGGACGTCCTCGTTGCGAACGCCGGTCTGCCGGGAAGCGGACGGCTCGACGGGTTCACGCCTGACGAGATAGATCGCGCGCTCGACGTGAACCTCCGCGCGCCGATGCAGCTCACCCGGGCGCTCCTGCCCGGCATGCTGGAGCGCGGCCGCGGACACCTGGTGTTCGTCTCGTCGCTGTCAGGCAAGGTGGCGTCGAGCGGCTCGTCCGTCTACTCGGCCACCAAGTTCGGGCTGCGCGGCTTCGCGGCCGGGCTCCGGGAGGACCTCCATCTGAGCGGGGTGGGGGTCACCGTCGTGTTCCCGGGGTTCGTCTCGAACGCGGGCATGTTCGCCGACTCCGGGGCCCGCCTTCCGCGCTGGGTCGGCACGGTCACTCCCGACGAGGTGGCGGAGGCGGTGGTAGGGGGAGTGGAGCGCGAGCGTGCGGAGGTCGACGTGGCCCCGCTCAGCTTGCGCGCCGGCACGTTCGCCGGCACGCTCGCGCCGGTCACCGTGGCGCGCGTGCAGCGAAAGCTCGGCTCCGACCGGATCGCCCGGAAGATCGCGGAGGGGCAGCGCCCCAAGCGCTGATGCTGTTCCGTCAGATCACCCACGACGACCTCGGGTGCGCCTCCTACCTGGTGGGCGACGAAGGCGCCGGGGTGGCCGCCGTGGTCGACCCGCGGCTCGACATCGACGAGTACCTGCGCCTGGCCCGCTACAGCGGCGTGCACATCGAGCACATCCTCGAGACGCACAACCACGCCGACCACGTGTCGGGCCACGGGCGCCTCGCGGCCGCTACCGGCGCGACCATCCACATCCACCGCGAGGCGGGCGCCGAGTACGCCCACGAGCCGTTCGACGACGGCTGGGAGCTGCAGCTGGGGGAGGTGACCGTGCGGGCGCTCCACACTCCGGGCCACCGGCCGGAGCACAGCGCGTTCGCCCTGGTCGACGCCCAGCGCGGCGACGAGCCCTGGGCGGTCCTCACGGGCGACAGCCTGTTCGTGGGCGACATCGCCCGGCCCGACCTCGCCGTGGACAAGGACGAGGGCGCGCGCGGGATCTTCCACTCGCTCCACGAGAAGCTGCTGACGCTGCCCGACACGTGCGAGATCTGGCCGGGTCACCTCGGCGGGTCGCTCTGCGGCGGCCCAGGGATGGACATGAAGGGCTCCTCCACGATCGGGTACGAGCGCGGGCACTCGGATCTGCTCGCGATCAACGCCGAGGACGAGTTCGTGCAGCGCACGACCGCCGCGCTGCGCCCGCAGCCGCCGAACTTCGAGGCCATCGTCAAGCGCAACCGCGGGCCGCTCTCGCTCGAGACTGCCGACGCGCACCCGCTCACGCCGCGCCAGGTCGAGCAGGCGCAGCGCGACGGCGCGCTCGTGGTGGACGTGCGCACCGAGCTGCAGTTCGACGAGGCGCACATCCCGGGCGCGGTGAGCATCACCGCGCTCCGGGCCGGCTTCGGATCGAAGCTCGCCTGGCTGGTGGAGCCCGGCCAGCGCGTGGTGCTGGTGGGACGCGACGACGAGGACGCGCACCACGCCGCCGACCTCGCCGCGTCAGTGGCGATCACGCGGATCGCCGGCTTCCTCGCCGGCGGCATGACGAGCTGGCGCGAGGAGCGGCTGCCGGTCGAGCGCATCGAGCGGATCACGGTGCCTGAGCTGCGCGAGCGCGAGGGACAGCTCCAGGTACTCGACGTTCGCGAGCAGAGCGAATGGGACGCGGGCCACATCCCGGGCTCGATCCACACGCCCTACTACGACGTACGCGCTGTGCCGGAGGGGATCGATCCTGAGCGGCCCGTGGCGGTCATCTGCAGCTCGGGTCAGCGCGCCGCGCCGGCCGCAAGCCTGCTGCGCCGCCACGGCGCGCGAGACGTGCTGCACGTCGTGGACGGCGGTGTGCCGGATTACCTGGCCTTCGAGTAGCCGCTACATCGACGGCCGCTGAGCCGAGAGGTCCGGCTCGAGCTTGTCCTTCTCGAGGTCGAGCGCCACGCGCACGATGCGTGCCTGCTCGCGCTTGTGGGCCGCCGAGTACCCCTCGCCCGGCGCCGCGCGCAGCTGGCGCCCGACGTAGTCGTAGGCGAGTCGCTGGGGCAGGATCTTCGCCATCCGCCGCCGCATGAAGGCGCGCGCGCCCATGTTGCGAGGCTCCTCCTGCACCCACACCACGAGCTCGAGGTTCGGGTAGCTGGCGATCAGTTCGCTCAGCTCGACCTCCGGGAACGGGTAGAGCAGCTCCACGCGCGCGACCGCGATGTGCTCGGTCGCGGCCCGAGCCTCGTGCATCGCGATGTCGTAGTAGATCTTCCCCGAGCACAGGACGAGCTTCGTCACCCGCTCGCGCCCAGCGGGCAGCGACGGGTCGTCGATGACCCGCTGGAAGGAGCCCTCGGCCAGCTCCGAGACCGAAGAGGTCGCGGCCGGCAGGCGCAGCAGCGACTTCGGCGTCATTACGACCAGCGGCCGCGCCTTCGACACCAGCGCCTGGCGCCGCAGCAGGTGGAAGTACTGTGCCGGGGTCGTGCAGTTGGCCACCCGGAGGTTGCCCTCGGCCGCCATCTGCAGGAAGCGCTCGAGACGCGCGCTCGAGTGCTCAGGGCCCGAGCCCTCGTAGCCGTGCGGCAGCAGCAGCGTCAGCCGCGACGTCTGCCCCCACTTGGCCAGGCCGGAGCTGAGGAACTGGTCCACGATCACCTGGGCCGAGTTGACGAAGTCGCCGAACTGGGCCTCCCAGAGCACGAGCGCGTCGGGGGCCTGGACGCTGTACCCGTACTCGAACCCCATGCAGCCCTGCTCGGACAGGGGGCTGTTGTGGAGCTCGAACGGGGCGTTTGCGTCGCGGAGCGTGCCGAGCGGGCACCACGCCTGCCCGGTCTTCGAGTCGTGCAGCACCGCGTGGCGCTGGCTGAAGGTGCCGCGCTCGGTGTCCTGCCCGGTGAGCCGCACCGGCACGCCGAGCGCCAGCAGCGAGGCGAAGGCCAGGGCCTCCGCATGGGCCCAGTCGATCCGGCCGTCGGGGCTCTCGAAGGCCTCGCGGCGGCGCTCGAGGAACGGCCTGAGCTTGCGGTGCACGTTGAACCCGTCGGGCACGCGCAGGAGCTGCTCATTCAGCGAGCGCACCGTGTCCTCCGCGACGGTCGTGCGCGGCTCGCGGCTCATCGTCCGGTCGAGCTCGTGCTGACCGGTGTCCGGCGGGCCGCCCATGGCGCGCTTGAGCTCGGCGTGCGCCTCGCCGACCTTGGCGTAGGTCTCCTCGGCCACCGCCGTCGCCTCGTCCGCCGGCACCACGCCCTCGCTCGCCAGCGCCTCCGCGTACAGCTTCCGCACCGGCGGGTGCTTCTTGATCCGCTCGTACATCTCCGGCTGGGTGTAGGCGGGCTCGTCGGTCTCGTTGTGGCCGAAGCGGCGGTAGCCGATCAGGTCGATCAGCGCGTCGCGGTTGAAGGCCTGGCGGAAGCCGTGCGCCAGACGCACTGCCGAGATGCAGGCCTCGACGTCGTCGGCGTTCACGTGGATGATCGGGACGTCGAAGCCCTTGGCGAGGTCCGACGCGTAGCGCGTGGAGCGCGCCTCGTGCGGGTCGGTGGTGAACCCGAGCTGGTTATTGGCGATCACGTGGACCGTGCCGCCGGTGGAGTAGCCGCGCAGCGCCTGGAGGTTGAGCGTCTCCGCCACGATGCCCTGGCCGGGGAAGGCCGCGTCGCCGTGGATGAGGACGGGCAGCACGGCGTTCGGGTCGTGCACCAGCTCGCGCGCCTTGCGGCTCGTCTGATCGGCGCGGGCGCGGCCCTCGATCACGGGGTTCACGTACTCGAGGTGGCTCGGGTTCGGCGAGAGCGTGACGGTCACGCTGCGGCCGCCGTTGGTCCGGTACGTGCCGGAGGCGCCGTAGTGGTACTTCACGTCGCCGGTGCCGCCCTCGGGTGCGGCCGTGTCGGCCGACAGGGTCTGCTCGCCCTCGAACTCCACCAGGATCGACTCGTACGGCCGGCCCACCGTGTGCGCCAACACGTTCAGCCGGCCGCGGTGGGCCATGCCCAGCACCACCTCGCGCGCGCCGCTCTCGGAGGCCAGCTCGATGAGCTGGTCTAGCATCGGGACGAGCGCGTCGAGACCCTCGATCGAGAACTGCTTCTTGCCCAGGAAGGCCTTGTGGAGGTACGTCTCGAGCGCCTCGACCTCGGACAGGCGCCGCAGCAGCTGGTGCTTCT
>JBKGUS010000341.1:0-6058 GCA_046462295.1 Thermoleophilaceae bacterium
GGCGTGGACGACATGCTCGACGATCTGGGAGAGATCGTCCTGAGGGCGGGCGGCCAGCTCGTCGTCGTCCCGGCCGAACAGATGCCGACATCGACGGGAGTAGCGGCGCTCTATCGGTACTGAGCCGGAACGACCGCGAACGGGCGACCACCGATAGTTCCGGACGGGTCTACTGGTTCGGAGGGCCGCTGGCGAGGACGTCGCCGAAGTCGTCGGGGCCGACGGTGCCCTCGATGCCGGGCGTGCCCCGGTGCCAGATCTGGTCTCCGTCCGTCTGGAGACCGGTGATCGATCCGTACAGGACGTTCACCGCTCCAGCCCGCTCTCTGCCGCCGTGCCCCTCGCCGGGAACGCCGATCGCGAGGTCGCCCGCCGTCCCGCGGCCGAACTCTCCGATCATGAGCGCCGACCCGAACCGGTCGAAGCGCTCGAGGGCGCCGGTCACTCCGGCCGTGCCCCGGTGCCAGATTCGGCCGGGGCCCGCCCGCAGGCCGCCGGCGCGACCGTAGAAGACGTTCACGGCGCCCGCTGCGGCTCGGCCGCGGACGCCCTCGTCGGGGACGCCGACGGCGAGCTCGGCCGCTCCGTTGCGCGACAGGTCGCCGGCGGCGAGCGCGGCGCCGAAGCGCTCGCGGCGCTTCGCGCGCGCGTTCACGCCACGGCTGTTCTGGTGCCAGAGCTCGTTGCCGCGCGCACGCAGCCCGCCCGGGGTGCCGTAGACGACGTTCACCGCGCCGGCGTCCGCGGCGCCGCGAAGCCCCTCGAGCGGTACGCCCGCCGCCAGGTCGTGGCGGCCGTCGCCGTTGAAGTCCGCGATCGCCAGCGAACTGCCGAAGTTGTCGCCGCGCTCAGGCGCGCCGCGGATGCCGACCGTGCCCTGTGACCAGAGCTGATCGCGCCGTGCCGTCAGTCCGAACGCCGAGCCGTAGAGCACGTTCACCGCGCCGGCGTCGGTGGTCCGCCGGATGCGCTCGAGGGGAACGCCGGCCGCCAGGTCGTCGCGACCGTCGCCGTCGAGGTCGCCGGCGGCGAGCGAGAAGCCGAAGCGGTCGAACTCGCCGGTCCTGGCGAGCACCCCGGGGGAGCCCTGGTGCCAGAGCTGGGTGCGACGGGTGTCGATCCCCGCGGCGGAGCCGTATATCACGTTCACCGCGCCCGCGGCAGTGGTGCCCCTCACGCCCTCGTGGGGTACGCCGACGGCCAGGTCGGCGAACCCGTCGCCGTCGAAGTCTCCGATCGTCAGCGCGTGCCCGAAGTTGTCGAACGCCTCGACGAGGCCGATGACGCCGTCGGTGTTCTGGCTGATGAAGCGGTTGCCCAGCGTGGTCAGCCCCCCGCTCGAGCCATACAGCACGTTGACGACGCCGCCGTTGCGCCGGCCGGCGATGCTCTCGTTCGGCACGCCGACGACGAGGTCGCCGTGCCCGTCGCCGTTGATGTCACCCGCCGCGAGGCTGGCTCCGAACCGGTCGTTGGGGCTCGCGCGTCCTGCCACCCCCGGCGTGTCCTGGGTGAACCGTTGGTTGCCGGCTGCGCCAAGGCCCTCGGCGGAGCCGAAGATCACGTTGACGGCCTCGGCGCGGTCCTGACCGCCCACCGAGTCCACCGGCGCGCCGCCCACAGCCAGGTCCGAGTAGCCATCGCCGTTGAAGTCCGCGCGCGCTGACGTGGCGGCCTCCGCGGCGGCCGGGGCGAACACCAGCGCGGGAGCGAGCGCCCACAGGCAGGCGCGCAAACGCCAGCGGGCGGGGCGGACGGAGCCTGCGGGGACGGCTCGAGGTACGAGGACCTCCCTCTCGTCGGGACGCTTCGTTCTTGGCCTACCCGCTCGGCCCCGCATGCGAAGACCGGGTGTCGCGCCTCGAACATGGGCGATGCCGGCCCGCTGGCCCGCGAAGCGGCTCGCTCGTCGCCGAGCTGGGCGGCGACCCGCCCGAGGGGGCTGAGGCGCCGCGCACCCGACCAGCTCTCGGAGCCGGCCTGCGGCCGTTCGCCGCCAGCGGTCGTTGGTGGCAGACGGCTCCGACTCCGGCGAGCCCTACCGACTCGGCTGCGGGCTCCGGCGGGCGGCCGGGCGCTTCAACGCTGGGCGCGTCAGTACCACTTGCCCTTGGCGAAGCCGCCGAAGGCGATAAGCCCGACGAGCGCAATGATGAGCCCGACCCAGAAGCTCCACACGATCATGAGGACGATCCCACCTATGACCAGGATGCCGCCGAGGCCGATCCCACCGGTATTGCCTCCAGCTCTGCCTTCTGTCGCCATTCACTAGCTCCTCTGCGTGGTCTCTTGGTCGGCGTTTGTCCTGCGGATCACTCGTCTCTGACGACGCCCTTTCGCTTCTTGGTACATCTCGTACCTTGTTGCCCTGGGCGATGCCAGCTTTAGCGTTGTCCTTACGATGCCTGCGCATCCGCGGCATTCACTGGGGGGCGCCATGCATTTTGCGGCCACGGCGCCCCCCAACCGGATGCGAGTTGGGCGAGCGCTTCAGGGCACGCGAGGCCTTGCGGGTCCTGCTACCGCGTCCCCTGCGCGCACCGGCTGAACGGCCGCGACGCGTCGACGTGTCCGCAGTAGCAGCGGGTCCGGTCGATCGGGTCGGCGAGCGTGGCGAGCATGGCGTGCGCTCAGCGGCGCGCTGGGATGGTGAGCAGCTTCGCGCCGTCTCTCGCCCGAGCTCGAGCGCGGGCACGGGCACGGGCACGGGCACGGCACTTGAGGGCGGTCGCGAGGACGGTCCGGCCGTGCACCTTGACCCCTGTAGGTCGTGGTGGGTGTCGATGTCTGCGCCACGGCGCGCCTCGGGAGCCGGCGGCTACTCCGGTCCGACGCAGCGTAGGCCTTGGCGCCGGCATCGCCGCTCTCGGCGTAGTCCCCGCCGTCGTAGTCGTAGCCGTCGTCGTAGTCGTCTCCTAGTTGTCGTCGGGGGTGTTCATAGCCGTCCTCGTCGTCGTACTCGCCGTCGTGCCAGTCGCGATCGGCGTGGTACTGCTGCCCGAGCATGTCGAGGACCGCATCTGTGGTTTGGTCGTCGAGCCCGTCGAGGACCGCGGCGAGCCGTGTGGACCACTTGGGAACCCCGCTCACGTTTGGTGATCGTGCTCTCTTACCTCCCACCTCATCAGCGCGTGAGCACCCTGCTCGCCCCAGGCCCTGAGCGCGCGGACGAGCCGCCGGGGCCCCTGGACTTCGACTCTGCGTGCCTTCATCCCGCCGCCGAGCGTCGACTGGCCCATGACCCAGCTGGCGAGCCACTCGGCGTCCGTCGTCACGACGAGGTCCTCTTCGAAGCCCGGCGGCTTGACGCAGATCTCGGGCTCCGGTCGCTGCACAATCAGCCAGAACCGCCTCTTCTTGAGGGCCATCTCCGGGAACTCGAATCGGGTCGTCACCCGCCGCTCGGGTAACGGCACGCTGCTGATCCCCCTGGCCATGGCCCACAGGGTGTAATAGGGATGCAGGTGCTGTGGCGCCATCTCGACCCAACGCGCGCCCCAGCCGCCGAGCGCGTCGCATACCCCGCGTAGCTCGTCGCAGGCCTCGGTGGGCTCATACAGCCAGCCTCGGCCGCGTGGGTACTCCCGACGCCGTACGATCCCGGCCCCTTCGAGCTGGCGCAGGCGCTCGGAGAGGATCGAGCGCGGAATGCCCGGAGCCCCGTCGCTGAGCTCGCCGAAAGTGCGGCAGCCGAGCAGCAGGTTGCGCACGATGATCGGCGTCCAGCGGGTGGCGAAGATCTCGGCTCCGCGGGCGATCGGGCAGTACTGGTTGTAGCCGCGCACGGGATGAGTGTCCCGCCCGCGTCGACCGTTCGCAAGTCCAGATTTCAGACTTGAACTCCGGGATCAGGGTGGGATCGTCCGCCTCGAAGGAGATGCTCGAGAGCACCAGCCGGTGCAAGGAAGGAGAACCCACGGACCTGTACCTGATCCGACGCCGCCACGCGTTCGCGCCCGACGAGGTGGAGGCGACCGTGGCCCGTGCGGACGCCGCGGCGGAGAAGGTGCCAGACCAGCTACGTCACATCCGCAGCTACCTGCTGGATGAGGGCGACGGCTCGCTGGGCACGACGTGTATCTACGAGGCCACGGGCCCCGATTCGATCCGCGCCCATGCCGAAGCCTCGGGCCTGCCCGCCGACGAGATCACCGCGGTTGCGAACACCGCCATCTCACGCGCCGACCCGGTTAGCTGACCAGGACCTGGGCGACCCGCCCGCATGCTCATGTGGGCGGGTCCGGGTTCGAGAGGAGGACACGACATGCAGACTGAGAACCACGCCGCCGATTACGAAGCTGTGACTGAGACCCAGCGGGCCACCTGGGCCAGCGGCGACTTCCACGAGATCGCGCGCCAGAACGTGGTCATGGCGGAGGCGCTGTGCTCGGCCGCCGATCTCCATGCCGGGGAGCGGGTCCTTGACGTGGGCTGCGGCAGTGGGACCGCGGCGCTCGTCGCGTCGCGGCGCTACTGCGAGGTCACCGGCATCGACTACGTGCCGGCGCTGATCGAACGGGCCAGGGCGCGGGCGGCGGCTGAGGCCCTGGACGTCGACTTCCGAGTCGCCGACGCCCAAGCGCTGCCGTTTACCGAGGCGAGCTTCGACATCGTGCTCTCCGTCTACGGCGTGCAGTTCGCGCCCGACCACCGGAAGGCGGCGAGCGAACTCCTGCGCGTCTGCCGCCCGGGCGGGCGGATCGCCCTGGCGAGCCCGATGCCCGAGGGATGGAGCGGCGACTTCTTCGCCACCCATGGCCGCTACGTTCCGCCCCCTCCCGGGGTGGAGCCGCCTCTGCGCTGGGGGACCCGGAAGGGCATCGCCGAGCTGCTCGGCGAAGGCACCCGGTCGCTCGACAGCGAGCCGCGTCCCGCACTGCAGTACTACCGCTCGGTCGACCACGCCGTGGAGGTCTTCAGCAGGCACTTCGGCCCGACGATCCGAGCGGCCGAGGCGGCTGGCACGGATGGCCAGCAGCGTCTGCGAGAAGACCTCGAGGCAGTGTTCGCGCGCTACAACCAGGCCACGGATGCGACCGCCGTGGTCGAAAACACCTACCTGCTAACCGTCGCGACCAGGGCGTAGCCGCTCGCCAGCCCGGCGTCGCCGCCCGCTCCTCGCGACGAGCGACCGGCTCGTTCCGGGCTGCGCAAGTGCCTGGATCGGACGAAGAGGAGCTGCCGCGGGTGCGCTTCGCTGCGCTCCTCCGTTTCGTCCGAGGCAGTCACGTGCCGCCTTCGTAGCGGCGTGACGCCTTGCGGCGCCGTTAGCGGTAGCTGTGCTCCGCGCGCGATATCCAGCTCGAATGGGTGCGCGAGTCGTCGGGGCGGGCGATAGGTCGCCTTCTCTTGGTCCAGAGAGATGCTTGCTCAAGCCGAGCGCCCGGGATCTCTTCGTCCCTGCAGCACCCGCCGCTCGCGGCCGACCTTCTTTGGCCGTAGGCTGGCCGCACAAGTAGGGCGCCGGGGGCTGTTCCCCGGCCGGACCCGAAGGGGGAACCGATGGACTCGCTTCTTCGCCGCCGGCCCAGTCATGCAGCCGTGGTCGCCTACGTGGCGCTGTTCGTGGCCCTGGGCGGCAGCTCCTATGCCGCGCTCAGGGTGGGCTCGGGATAGATCGTCAACAACCGCGTCCGCAGCGCGGACATCCGCGACAACGACGTCCGCAGCAAGGACGTACGGAACGGCGCGCTGCTGGCTCAGGACTTCAAGGCTGGTGAGCTGCCGGCGGGTCCGAGGGCGACACGGGCGCGACCGGCCCGCCCGGCGCTAAGGGCGACACAGGAGCGACCGGCCCGGCCGGCGCGAAGGGCGACAAGGGCGATCCCGGTGAGCCTGGCGCGGCGGGCACGGCGCGGGCGTACGCGCTCGTGGAAGGCAACAGCTGTCCGGGGTTCCCCGCGGCTTGTCAGATCCCGAGGAGCAAGGGAGTCGCCTACGCCATCAGGGTCGCTCAAGGCGTCTACTGCGTCGGTGTGACGGGCATCGACGCGGCGGCGGCGGACAGCGTCGCGATCGTCTCGCCTGCCCAGTCCAGCAGTCTCAATCTCTTGGGCGC
>JBKGUS010000342.1:0-4257 GCA_046462295.1 Thermoleophilaceae bacterium
CGCGAGCCGGCGCGCGGCCAGCCCCGCGGCGCCCAGCGAGGCGGGCCGGAGCACTGGCAGGCGAGCGCCGGCCACGGCGATGGCCGCGAGCGCGCCGAGCAGCACCCAGGCGAGCAGGCGCAGCCCCCAGATCGTTCCGAAGCGCGTGCCTAGCACGTCGCCGATCACGGTCGGGTCGAGGGCGGACCAGAACGAGGTGCCGGCGGCGTTGGCGCCCTGGAGGACGATGCCGAGCGCCGAGGTGACGAGGCCGAGCGTCACCGTTCCCACGGCCAGGCGGCCAAAGCGCCGGGCGAACGCGGCCGACGCGTCCGCCCACTCCGGGCCGGCGCCGCTCGCCGCCCGCAGCCCGGGCAGCCAGACGACGGCGAGGAAGATGACGCCACCGACAGCGAGCCCGATCGCGAGGTAGGCGAGTGCGCGAACGGCGCCAAAGGCAACGCTGGTGGTGGGCCCGGCGTCGCCCTCCTCGATGAGATCGGCGACCGTGGCGGCCGGGGCGGCGCCGCCCTCGCCGACGGTGAAGACGAAGCCCCCGGAGACGGGATGGGAGTCGGCCGAGATGACGCGGTAGGTGGCGGTGTAGCTGCCGTCGGGAAGGCCGCCGCGAAGCGCGACGCCGATCGAATCGGAGCCGCCGCCGGACCGGAGGAGGTCGCCCTCGTCGACCCGCTCGCCCTCGGCGTCGAAGACGCGCACGGCGCCGAAGCCGGCCTCGACCGGCTCGTTGAAGCGGAGCATGACCCGCTGCGGGGCGGCGTCGACCTGAGCGCCCCTCTCCGGAGAGGTTGAAGTGAGCACCGCGTGCGCCGCCGCAGCCTGCGGCAGGGCGAAAAGGACGAGGCACACCACCGCCACAAGTCCGGCCGCCCTCACCAAGCCTCCTTCGCCGGCGTATCCGCCCGTGAGCGCCGCCGTCGCACCACCACGACCAGCAGCGCGCCACCCGCCAAAGCTCCGCCCAGCGTGAGGCCGGCGGCCACCGGGAAGCCGCCCTCCTCCTTGCCGAGCCAGGTGAGCGTCCCGCGCACCTCGACCGGTCGGCCGCCCGATGCCATCGGGATCTCCCACCCGAACACCCTGGTGCGCTCGCCCTCGTCCTCGATCTGCGGCGGCAGCGTGCCCTCGCCCATCCAGTGGATGCGGTGGTCGTGCCAGTCGTAGCGGCCGTTCTCGGCGACCGGGGCCCAGCTCGGCCGTGCGCGGTGGTCGGCGCGCCCCGGCAGCTCCACCCGCGCGAAGCGGTCCTCGTTCAGGTACGCGGCCGGCGAGCGGCGGTTTACCTCCACCAACCCGTCCGGGTTGAAGCGGAGGTAGGGCTCGCCGCGGTAGCCCTCCACGACCAGCGGGCGCTCGCCGTCGTAGACGAGCTCGATGGCGTCGTCGTAGTTGAGCACTCGCGCCTCGAGCCCCGGCAGTGCCGGCGCGATCGCGCGCACCTCTGATCTGTAGTTCGGGTTGCCCTCGTGGGCGAGGGCGGCGGGAGCGGCCACGCACAGCACGGCGAGTGCCGCCGCGGCCGCGCCTCGGATGGAATGCACCGATCCTCCTCGGCTCGGGCGTCTGCGCGCCCGGGCTGAAGGGACCGGGCGCCTAGCTCAGCGCGAGCGCGGGCGGCGGCCGCTCGGCAAGCGAGTGGGCGATCAGGCGCCCACCGCGGGGGAGGGAAGCGACGGGCCGGCGCAATCCACGCGGCGCCTCGGCCCGCGGAGCGCGCAGCCGAGTGGAGCGGAGGCCGGAGCGCATCCGCTCGAGCCGCTCCTCGCCGACATACCGGCCCGCGAGCAGCGGGACGGCGATCAGGAAGAGGGGTGCCGCGTACGGGAGCAGGTCGGCGTGACCGGCCACGGTCGCCAGCAGCAGCAGCGCCGAGCTGACGAGCGCGGCGCCCAGCAGAAGGCGCTGATCCCGGGCGGGCATCGCACCGCAGGGTACACAGGCGAACCGGGCCGAGCGCCGACCGGCGGTTGGCATACTTCGCCGCCGCCATGTCCAGGAACCAGCGAATAGCGCTGGTCGTGGCCGCGGTGGCGGTCGCCGTTGTTGCGTTCGTGATCGCTCAGCCGGGCGACGACGATGACGCCGGCGAGCAGGCCGCGACCACGCCGGCGCAGACCGAGACGGGAGGCGGCTCAGACGACGGCGGCGCCCCGGCGCCGGCCGAGACGGAGGAGGAGCCGCCCCCGCCACCCGAGCCGGAGGTCACCCGGATCCGCATGCGCGACGGCAGCGTCGTCGGCGGGGCCAAGGACATCGAGGTCACGCGCGGGGACACGGTCCGCATCGTCGTGACCTCGGACGCGCCCGACGAGATCCACCTGCACGGCTACGACATCACGCGCACTCCGGAGCCCGGCAAGCCGGCACGCTTCCAGTTCCGGGCCGACGCCGAGGGAGCTTTCGAGATCGAGAGCCACGTGGCCGAGGACGCCGGCCTGGACCCGCTCGTCGCACGCCTCGTGGTCGAACCCTCGTGACTTTCCTCGCCCACGGGCTCGTAGCCCGGTCCGACCTCCCAATCCCGGAGTGGCTGTTCGGCTGGGCCGCCGCAATGGTGCTGGTCGTCTCGTTCGTCGCGCTCGCCATCCTGTGGCCGGAGCCGCGACTCGAGCGGGAGCGCTGGCGGCCGCTGCCCGGAGGGATCGGGCGTCTCCTCGGAAGCCGGGTCGTCGAGGTCCTGTGCGGAGCGATCGGCGTGTGCCTTCTCGGCGTGGTCGTCTACGCGGGGCTGCGCGGCGCGCAGAGTCCGACCGCCAACTTCGCGCCGACGTTCATCTACGTGATCTTCTGGCTCGCGCTACTGCCGGCGAGCATCCTGTTCGGCGACGTCTTCAAGGCCTTCAACCCGTGGCGCGCCGTCGGGCGGACGGTGGGCTGGATCGGGGGGAAGGCCGCGCGCGGCGGGCTGCCCGCCCCGCTTGCCTACCCCGAGCGGCTCGGCCACTGGCCGGCCGCGGCGGGGATCTTCGCGTTCGCCGTTATGGAGCTCGTGGCGTCGAACGGCGATCGCCCCGAGAACCTCGCGATCGCCACGCTCGTGTACGCGGCGCTCACCTTCGTGGCCATGGCGCTGTACGGGGTCGAGCCCTGGATCTCGCGCGGCGAGGCGTTCTCCGTCTACTTCAACCTCTTCTCGCGTATCTCCGCGATCGAGACGCGCGACCGCGTGGTCGGCCTGCGCCGGCCGCTCTCAGGGCTGCCGGCGCTCAGGCCGATGGCGGGGACCGTCCCGCTGCTGGCGGTGATGATCGGCTCGGTCACCTTCGACGGGGCGTCGGAGGCGCCGATCTGGACCGGCATCGCGCCGGACATCGCGAGCTTCTTCCAGGACGTCGGGCTCTCGCCGCAGAACGCGCTGGAGCTCACCTTCCTCATCGGGCTGATCGCCACGGTCCTGATCGTCTACGGGTTCTACATGCTCGGCGCCCTGGGAGCGAAGAGCGTCGGCGGCGGCTTCAGCGCCACCCGCCTGGCGCGGGCGTTCGTGCACTCGCTCGTGCCGATCGCGTTCGCATACGTCGCCGCGCACTACCTCACGCTGCTGCTCTTCCAGGGCCAGAGCATCGCCTTCCTGGCCTCCGATCCACTCGGCGACGGCTCCGACCTGTTCGGCACGGCCGACAGCCAGATCGACTACACGATCATCGGCGCCAATGCCACCTGGTACTGGCAGGTCGGATTCGTGGTGGTCGGGCACGTGGCCGCGCTCACGCTGGCTCACGACCGGGCGCTGGCGCTGTACGACCAGGCAAAGCTGGCGGTGCGCTCGCAGTACTGGATGCTCGCGGTGATGGTGGGCTTCACGAGCCTCGCGCTGTGGCTGCTGTCACAGGCAAACGCCTGAGCCTGCAAACATCGAGAGCGATGTACATCGCGCACCCCGGACACTGGCTGGTCAACGCCGCCTACTTCCTGCCGGTGGTCGTGTTCATCGCGTGGCTGATCGTCACGCAAGTCAAGGAACGCCGCCGCGCCCGCGACGGCGGGTAGTCCCATCGGCGCTATCCTCATCACTCGCCGAGCGGGCGTAGCTCAGATGGTTAGAGCGCCGGCCTGTCACGCCGGAGGTCGCGGGTTCGAGTCCCGTCGCTCGCGCTCTCGGAATGCCCCGCTGTGGAGGCTGTCGCGCAAACCCCCGGCAGTTCGGGGGTTTGTCGTCCGAGGGGGCTTTCACGATGCCGGTGTCCCTCGAGCACGGGAGGCCGGCGGTGCCGCAGAACTTCATCGAGTGCGACCGCGACCAGGAGCTGCTTTTGC
>JBKGUS010000343.1:0-13400 GCA_046462295.1 Thermoleophilaceae bacterium
TCGGACTCAGCGCACACCACGCGGCTCGTCGATACGACCAGTCGATCCCGACAAACTCCACGGCAGGGCCTCCCTCTGGCGGGTTGAGACTCAGACCAGCTCAGTCTGCTGCGGGAGGCCCTCCCTCATGACATTCCATGCGAAGGAGCCGTCGCTACCTGAATGCTGCTTCGCCGAGGACCAGCAGCCTCGACCTGCGCTCCTGTTTGTCGTCCGGAGCAGGGTCGAGCTGGGCGCCCGCGGAGACGCCCGCGTCACGCGCCAAGGAGGAGCCCGCTGGCGGCCCGCAGGCCTGAGGGGGATACTGGCGATGATGTCGCAGGAGGACTATCTGCTGGCCAAGCAACCGTCGGAGTTGGAGCGCCTGCGGCTGCAGTCGCTCGTGTGGGAGCCGGCCGGGCGGCAGCTCCTCTCGAGGGTCGGCGGCGGATCGGGCGGACGTGCCCTGGACGTCGGCTGCGGAGCTATGGGCTGGCTTGGGATCCTCAGCGAGTGGGTCGGCCCGTCCGGCCAGATCGTGGGCGCCGACATCGACGAGAGTCTGCTCAACGCCGCTCGTTCATTTGTGAAGGAACAAGAAATTGCCAACGTAGAACTGGTCGTCGATGATCTGTTTGACAGCAAGCTGGAACCGCGATCGTTCGATCTGGTCCATGCCCGCTACCTGATCGCTCCGCTCGGACGCGGCCGTGAACAGGTGGCCTCGCACCGGCGGTTGGTCAAGCCCGGGGGCTCACTGGTCCTGGAGGAGTGGGACCTGGCTTCGTGGCACTTCAATCCCACTGCCCCCGCGGCGGAGCGGCTGATCCGATTGCTCTCCGAGATCTTTGCCGGCTTGGGCGGCGAAGCCGGTCGCGGACTTCCCGAACTGCTCCGCGAAATCGGCGTTGAGGAGCCGGGGATCGACGCACATGTGATCGCGCTCGACCCAGGCCATCCCTATTTGCGTCTGCCGCTTCAGTTCAGCGTCGCGCTCGAATCACGCCTGCTCGAGAGACTGAGCGAGGACGAGCTCGCCTCGCTCCGCCGCGAGGCCGAGTCCGAATTGGCCGAGCCCGGCAGATGGGGCACGACCTTCACCCTGATCCAGAGTTGGGGCAGGCTCGAAGGCTGAGAGGTAGCGGGCCGTCGTCCGGGGCGGGCGTCCGGACCGCCTCGCCGGAGACGACCGCATCCACGCGCAGGGGAGGCGCGCGTCGGCGTGGTCATCGGCCGGAACCGCGCCGGTCCTAGTTCGAGTTGGCGGATGCGTCTGAGGTTGAGGCTTCAAAGAGCGCGCGTGCTGACCAGCGCATGACCTCGACCGCCTCCTCGCGCGACAGACCGGCGATGTCGGTCAACCAGACGAGCGCCTCGATCCCACAACTGGACCTTGTCGCGAGCACCAGGCGCCGCAACGCTGTCTCGGGCAGCCGGTCCCGAAGCGGTAAGAGGGCGTCCTCGAGCCAGCGAATTGCCCGCCCTTGGCGGAGGAGCAGCTGCTCGCGGTCGCCGGGGTCGGGCTCGAGTGACAGCCGGAGCATCGTCCGCTGCTCGGGCTCGGTGTCGAGGACCAGGCGGGTGAGCGCCTCGACCGCCATCTCGAAGCGCTTCTCGGCGTCTTCGGGACCATCGCCGAGCAGCGAAGGCGCCTCGATCTCAGGGTGCGCCGCAACGAGCAGCGAGCGCTGGTTCGGGAAATAGCGGTAGGCCGTAGTGCGTGAGATCGACGCGGCCGCCGCGGCCTCCTCCACGGTCGGCGTCACGCCCTGGGCCAGCAGTTCACGCACCGCCTCGATCAGGGAGTTGCGAGTGCGGGCTTTCTGCAGTCTGCGACCTGTGAACTCATATGGGATTGTCATGCCCATCATGGTACTGTAGTCTCATGTCAACCGCTAAGGCGGCCGACGGTCCTACTAACCGGGGGAAGGCAGGCTCATGGGCAGCATCGCTTCAAGCGCCAGTGCTCAGCAGGACGCGTTCTGGTGGCAGGGCAGCGTGATGAAGATCAAGGCTCGCGCCGAGGACACCGGCGGGGCCCTCGGGCTGGTCGACGGGAGCTTCTACAAAGGCTTCGGGCCGCCGCTCCACGTCCACAGCCGCGAGGACGAAGCCCTGTACGTCCTCGAGGGCCAGATCCGCTTCCGCCAGGGCGACGACGAGTTCGTCGCCGGCCCCGGCACCTGGGTGTGGGGACCCCGCGGAGTGCCGCATGCCTTCAAGGTCGAGTCCGAAAGCGCGCGTGCGCTAATACTCGTCTCCCCCGGCGGCTTCGAGCGCATGTTCGAGGAAGGCGGCATCCCGGCCGGCGAGTCGGACGACCCACCCGAGCAAGAATACGACCCGGAGGCGGCAACAGCGATCTCGAAGAAGTTCGGGTTCGAGGTCGTCGGACCGCAGCTCGCGTAGTCCGCCGCAGCGGTGCCCGCTTCTCCCTTGCCCGACAAGCGAGCTTCTCCGCTCGGTGCTGAGACGGCTGGTCCCCGACGGCCTCGACCGCGATTACATCAACCAGCTGGTCCACTCCAGGACGATCAGCCCCGCCCCCGGCAGCTGCTGGAGGGCGCGGGCAACACTCGGTGCCGCCGGCCCCTAGTCGAGCCGTTCGGCGAGGTAATCCCAGTCCCGGTTGAAGCGGTACGAATGGTTCGCCGGCGGTTGAGGGGACTGGGTCTCGAGCCAGCGGACCCTGCCCTGGCTCTTGTTGCGGAACGCATGCACGCAGCCGACCGAGGTCCAGAAGACGTCGCCGGGGCCAAGCATGAAGACCTCGTCCTCGGCCATCGCCTCCACCTCGCCTTCCAGGACGTAGTACGCCTCCTCGAGCGGGTGGTCATGGGGCTGAGCCACGCCACCGGGCTCGTACTCGACCATGAACATCGTGTGCAGCACCGCTCCCAGGCGCGAGTCGACGAGCATCTTCACGGCGATGCCGCTGTAGGCGAGCAGCGCGGTGGCCATGCTGGCGGACACCGTCGGCGCGTCCACCGGGGCCCCGACCTTGAGCCGGTCCAGGTCCATCTCGCCCTCGGAGAGGCGGAAGAACGTCCGCGTCCGCGGATCGCGGATGTCGGGCCCTGACCCCGGCGAGGGCGGCAGGAGCTCGCCAGTCCAGAAGGTGTCGGGGGATCCCGAGATCCTCGGGGCGGGGGCGGTGGCCTCGAGCCAGAGCGCCTCCTCCTCCGCGCCGTTCCGCCAGGCGTGGGGCGAGCCCACCGGAAGGAGACCGCACTCGCCGGGCGAGAGCCGGTAGGCACGCCCCTCCACGACGACTTCCGGATTGCCGCGCAGCACGTAGAAGCTCTGCTCGGTCGAATGGAGGTGCGTGCCTACCTCGCCGCGCGACGCCATGGAGCACAGAGCGAGCCCGGTGTGGACCGCGCCGACGTGCCGGCCGACGAGGCTCGCTCGCCGCAGGCCGCTGACCCGGCCGGCGAGCCGCCGGCTCGGCCAGCTCGATGTCGCGGGCGGACTGCACGTGGTACATGCCTAGAGCCCCGCCTCGCGCCGCAGGCGGGGAAGCAGCGCCATGAAGTCGTCGTCGCCCATCCCCATCGCCATGCAGCCCTGGATCATCTGCTGGGTCGCGGCCGTGAGCGGAAGCGGCGCCGCTACCTGGTGTCCGGCTTCCAGGGCGAGCGCGAGGTCCTTGTACAGGAGGCTCGAGGTGAACGTCGAGGTGTAGTCGTCGGCCACCAGAGCGTCGGTCTTGTACTTCACGAACGGACTGCCCGCGGCGGAGCCGCCCATCACCTCGAGCATCTTGGCGCGGTCGATGCCGTACTTCTCCGCCAGCACGAGCGCCTCGGCGATCAGCTGGGCAGTGCCGCCGATCATCAGGTTGACGGCCAGCTTCACGATACGGGCCTCCTCCGCGGCACCCACGTAGAAGAGGTTCGGCCCGATGTCCCGAAGGGTGCCGGCCAGACGGTCGAAGACGTCCTTCGGACCCGAGACCATGATCCCGAGGTTGCCGGCGACGATCACCGAGGGGTTGCCGCTCACGGGGGCCCGGAGGAACGACACACCGCGCCGGTCGCACTCCTCCGCCACGCGGGCCGAGCTGTCCGCGCCGATGGTGCTCATGTCGACCAGCGCGCCGTCGGCGTCGGCGCTCAGCAGACCGTCATCGCCGAGCGTCACGGCCTCGACGGCGGGCCCGTCGGCCAGCATGGTCACGCACACGTCGGCGCGCTCCCAGGCCTCCCGCGGGGCGCCGAGCACATGCACGCCGCGGTCCGCGAAGGGCTCGGTCCGCCCGGGCGAGCGGTTCCAGACGCTTAGCTCGTGACCGGCCTGCCGAAGCCGATCGGCGATCGGAGCGCCCATGCGTCCGAGTCCGAGGACCGCGACTCGCATCAGAGCATCATCCAGCCGCCGTCCACCGCGAGGTTCACTCCGTTGATGGACCTGTTCTCGAGCAGGAAGATCGCCGCGTCCGTGACGTCGTCCATCGTGATCAGCCGCCCGGTGGGAGTGCGGGCCTTCACGTTCGCGAGCATCTCCGCGGCGTCCCTCCACATGGGACTGTCCCCGACGATGCCGGGATGCAGCGCGTTCACCCGGACGGGGGCGAGCTCGACGGCGAAGGTGCGCACCATCGAGGTGACCGCGCCGTTGACCGCCGTGACCGTGGTGGAGCCCGGGTAGGGGCGGTCCTTGGCGAGCCCGCCGAACATGAGTACGGCGGTGTCGTCGTGCATCGCGGGATGCAGGCAGTGCAGCACCTCCGTGTAGCCCACGAGCTTGAGCGTGGCCAGCCGCGCGGCGCGCTCCGCGTCGTAGTCGCGGACCGTGTTCGAGTCCCGGTCGATCGCGGCGAGCACGACGCGGTCCACGGCGCCGAGCCCGTCGAGCCGCCCAGCTATGTCGTGCGGCTCGCTGAGCTCCAGCGCCACTCCGCGGACGCCCTCCGGCATCTCAGCCGCGACGGCTTCGACCCGAGCGGCGTCGCGACCCGTGATCACGACCGGACGTCCCCTCGCGGCGTACTTCTCGGCGAGCCGGCAACCCAGCCCGGACGTACCGCCGACGATGACCACGACTCCCTCGGCCACGGCAGCTCCCATCGCGTCGTCCGGCGTCTAGAACAGCTCCTTCGTGGCGAGCTCGGCGCCCTCGGCCAGCGCCTCGAGCTTCAGCCAGGCCACGTCCGGGTCGACCTGGGAGAACCGGATGAACGTGTCGAACCCGCAGTCGGTGCCGGCGATCAGGCGCTCCCCGCCGATCAGCCTGCCGACCCGCAGCAGACGGTCGGCCACCACCTGGGGATGCTCGACGTAGTTCGTCTTCGTGTCGATCACGCCGTGGATGACCTTCATGTCGTCGGGCAGCTCGACCTCCTCGAAGACGCGCCATTCGTGCTCGTGCCGGGGGTTGCCGCCCTCGTGGTAGATGGTCCCGACGTTCGCCTTCAGCACCTCGCCGACGATCTCGCGGAAGGGTACGTCGCAGTGGTGCGGGCCCGCGTAGTTCCCCCAGCAGACGTGGAGCCTGACCTTAGCGCCTCGAGATAGGACGCGTGCGAGTCGTAGTGCTGGTTGGGATAGTTGAAGGCGATCTGGCCCGGGCTGATCGCTCCCATGAAGGCGGAGTCCGGCGGCGCGTCGCCGAGGGCCCGCTTCAGCCGCTCGGCGTCCTCGACCACGGCGGTCTCGTTCTTCAGCTCGACCGGTCCGACGCAGTTCGAGAACACGATGTGCGCCATCGCGTCGGTCGCGAACAGCCGCATCGCCAGGTTGGGGAACGGGGCCACGTCGTCCGCCTGGAACTCCGAGCGTCCCTCGAACCCGCTGAAGCGGTCGGACACGTACGTGCTGAAGCCGGGCTTGCTCAGCTCGCCGTCGCTGACGATGTCGACGCCCGAGTCCCGCTGGCGCGCGACGATCTCCGCCACCGCGGTGTCCAGGCGGGCGCGGAAGGCGTCCTCGTCGACCTCCTTGCCGTCGATCCGCGCCCAGACCGTTTCGGCCACGTCGTCGGGGCGCGGGAGGCTCCCGGCATGAGTGACGAGAATCCGGTCGCCGCTCATCGGTGAGATGCTACCCCCGGCGTCGCCGCCGGGGCCTGGGCTCCTCGCCGGCTCCGCCCTCGAGGACGATCAGCGCCGCCCCGGGCAGCTGCTCGAGGGCGCGCTCGCTCCTGAGCGCGACATCGAGGTTGCGCCGGGCGAGCCGCGCGTGCTCGCGGGCGACCGCTTCCGCGCGCGAGCCCTCTCCCTCCTCGATCGCCTCGAGCATCGCCCGGTGCTGGGTCTGCGCCACGAAGAGCATGCGGTGCGACTCGGGCAGCTCCGCCTGCACCTGCACGAACGCGCTGGGGGAGGCGAAGGGCAGGGCGTCCACGTGCGCCATCGCGCTCTCGAGCACTCGGCTCTTGGCCAGCTTCATGAGCAGCAGGTGGAAGCGCGCGTTCAGCTTGACGTAGCGCTCGAACGCCTCGATGGCGACCCGGTCGGGCCGGACGAGGGCGTCCATCTGCGCGACGCAGCCGTGCATGGCCTCGAGCTCCGCCGAGTCCTCGAGCCGCTCGGCGGCGAGGCGCGCGGCCATGCCCTCGAGCACGCCCCTCAGGTCGATGGCGTCCTCGACCTGCTGCTGGGTGAACGTGCAGACCGCGAAGCCGCCGCCCGGCACGGCCTCGAGCAGGCCCTCGTTTTCGAGCTGGGCGAGGGCCAGTCTCAGCGGCGTGCGCGAGACGCCGAGCTGGCTGGCCAGCGGCAGCTCGGCGAGCCGCTCCCCGCCCTTCAGGCCACCCTCGAGGATCAGCTCGCGCAGACGCAGCTTCGCCCGCAGGGCCTGCGGCATCCCGGACCGACCCGCCATGTATGCAATCTACACTCATTGCATGCAGCGGTAGAAGCTGCTCGCCGTAGTCCGTGTGATCGCCTCGCTCGCCTCCGCGTCGATCGCCTCGAGCATGGCGGAACAACTGCCGCCGTGGTCGTGGGGGTGGTCGCTGGCGAACATGAGCATGTCCACCCCGACCATGTCGAGCAGCGCCGCCCTGTCGCCGGGAGCGCGCGGCAGCTGCGCGGGCTCGGTCGTCGCGCGGAAGTGCCGGCGGACGTACTCGGACGGCCGCGAGCGCACCCAGGGGACCTCGCGCCAGACTCCCTTCCAGTCCTTGTCGAAGCGCCAGAGCAGTGACGGCAGCCAGGTGAACCCGCATTCGATCAGCGCCACCCGCAGCTCGGGGAATCGATCGAAGACCCCCTCGCTGACGAGGCTGACCAACTGGGTCTGCACGATCTGGGAGTTGGCCAGATAGTCCTCCATGTAGGTGGCCGCGAAGCCGCTCAGGCCGGGCGCGCTGCCGGGTCGCCCCCACGCGTGGAGGCCGATCGCAAGGTCGTGGCGGACGGCCGCCTCGTAGAGGCGGTGGTAGCGCACGTTGCCGTAGGGGGTTTCGCTCCGCACCGGCAGCAGCACCTGCACGAACCGCGAATCGGCGCCGAGTCGCTCGACCTCGGCGACCGCGGCGTCCATGTCCAGCGCGGAGACGCACAGGCTGGCGCGCAGCCGCTCGTCGCGGTCGAGCCACTCGCTGCGCAGCCAGTCGTTGATCGCCCGCGCGACGGCCGCCGAGAAGTAGGGGTTGCGGTGGATCTCGTTGAGCGTGACGCAGTTGAGCAGCACGTGGCGCGGCTCCGACGGGCCGAGCAGCCCCTGCTCGAGCTCCTCGTACGTCGCCGGGGCGGCCGGCACGCCCGGCGGATAGGCCCCGCCTGCCCGTCCGTTCAGCGCCACGCCTGCCTCCTCGATGTAGCCCACCCAGGACTCGTCCAGATAGGGAGCCAGCGCGTCGAGCGACGCGGGTGCGCAGTGCACGTCGCAGTCCACTGCTCCGCTTGCGATGGCGTTCATGCCGGATCGCTCCCGTCGCCGAGACCGTAGAGGTCACAGGCGTTGCCCGCCAGGATCCGTGCGCGGGTCTCCTTGGCGAGCCCGGGCGGCATGGCCTGCTTCGGCGAGTCGAAGTCCCAGTGCGGGTAGTCGGTCGCGAACATCAGGCGGTCGGCCAGCCGTCCCTGCTCGAGCGTGCGCAGGAAGTCGCCCGGATCGTCGGGCTCCTCGATCGGCTGGCTTGTGAACCAGACGTGGTCGCGAATGTACTCGGACGGCGCTCGCTCGAGCTCGGGCACCTCGTCGCGCAGCACCGACCACGCCTCGTCGAGCGCCCAGCGCAGTGCCACCGACCACGCGACGCCGCCCTCGGTCATCACGATCTTCAGGTCGGGGATCGCTGCGAACACCCCGCCGCACACGAGGCTGACGAGCTGGCGCTGCACGACCGTGGAGAAGGCCTGGTGCTCCTCGATGTAGAAGGACGGCCAGCCGGCGCCGAGGTGGGTGTCGTAGCCCCCGCTGTGTACGGCCACGGGCAGCCCGCGCGCCGCCGCCGCCTCGTAGACGGGCCAGTACTTGCGGCTGCCGAGCGGCTCCTGGGTGCTGGCCGGGAAGATCACCTGCACCCAGCGCGCCTCGCCGGCGCGGCGCTCGATCTCCTCGACGGCCAGGTCCGGATAGTCGTGGGGCACGGCGATGGCGCCCAGCCAGCGGCCGTCGGGCTCCATCCACTCCTCCCACAGCCAATCGTTCACGGCCCTGTTGAGATCGGCGGCGAACCCGGGCGGGTCGTAGCAGTCCTGCCCGTTGAGGCCGTTCAGGACGGCGTAGTCCACGTCCCACTCGTCGAGCAGCTGCCGGCGTGCGAGCTCCGGGTCGCTGCCGGGCACGCCGCCCGGCACGTCGGGCCACGAGTCCGCGCGCATGCCGGCGTTGCGGGCACGCGGGTAGATGTCGGTGATCATCGGCGTGCGGCGCCCGAAGCGCTCGAGGTGGCGCCGCCAGCGGGCGCTGAGGCGCTCCATCAGCATCGGCGGCGTCATCGTCGGATGGACGTCGGTGTCCACCAGGGTCACCGCCGGCGGCGCCTCGGCGCTAGGAGCTGAGGAAGGTGTGGAGCTCGTGGTAGGTGTCATCCGGTGCCTCCTCCGGCAGGTGGTGGCCGCAGTCGAGGGCCTTGCCCTCCGCGTGTTCGGCCCAGTCGCGCCAGATCGACAGCACGTCGGCGCCGTCGCCGAGCGGGCCGCGCTCGCCCCAGAGCACGAGGACCGGGCAGGAGATGCGTCGTCCGCCGCGGTCGCGCTCGTCGAGCTCGAAGTCGATCGTCGCGCCCGCCCGGTAGTCCTCGCAGATCGCGTGGATCGTCCGCGGGTCGCGCAGACAGCGGAGGTACTCCTCGAGGGCCTCTGGAGCGAACAGCTGCCTTCGCGGGCCGAAGTAGAACCCCTCCGGGTCCGCGCCCAGGAACCGCTCGGGGAGGTCGTAGGGCTGGGGCAGCAGGAACCAGTGCCACGCGCCGAGCGCGAACCTCATGTCCGTGCGCCGGTATGCCTCGCTGGTGGGGATGATGTCCAGCAGCGCCAGTCTTCGAACCCGTTGCGGGTGGTCGAGCGCCATCCGGTAGGCGCAGCGCGCCCCCCGGTCGTGGCCGACCACGAGGAAGTCGTCGAACCCGAGCCGGGTCATGACCTCGATCTGGTCGCGCGCCATGGCGCGCTTGGAATAGGGCTCGTGGTCGGAGGTGGTCGGCGGCTTCGAGCTGTCGCCATAGCCGCGCAGGTCCGTCGCGACGACCGTGAAGTCCTCGGCGAGCCGTGGTGCCAGGAGATGCCACATCGCGTGCGTCTGCGGATAGCCGTGCAGCAGCAGCAGGGGCGGCCCCGCGCCGCCGTGACGCACCCGGATGGCTGCCTCGCCGGCCTCGATCGTGGACAGCTCGAAGCCCTCGAACATCACGCCTCGAGCGAGTAGAAGTGCGCGGCGTTCCTGCGCAGGACCGCGTCCCTGCCGTCCTCGTCGAGCACGCCGAGCAGGGCCTCGCCGCCGTCGCCGTGGTCGTGCGGGTGGTCGCTGGCGAACATGAGGAAGTCCCGGGCCCGCACGAGCTCGGCCGCCTCGGCGCGTTGGGTGGGATCATCGGGGAGCTGGGCGGGCTGCGTCGTGGCTCGGAAGTGCCGGTACACGTAGTCGGACGGCTTGGACTTCAACCACGGCACCTCGCGCCATACCGCCTTCCAGTCCTTGTCCAGCCGCCACAGCAGGAACGGCAGCCAGGAGAAGCCGCACTCGAGCAACGCCACGCGCAGCGCCGGGAACCTGTCGAAGACGCCTTCCGAGACGAGGCTGGTCAGCTGCGCCTGCACGATCAGCTGCGAGTTGCTCAGATAGTCCTCCAGGTAGTAGTGGGTGAAGCCGCTCCCCGTCGGCGCGTTGCCCGCGCGGCCCCAGGCGTGCAGGGCGACGGCCAGGCCGTGGCGCTCCGCGGCCTCGTAGAGCAGGTGGTAGCGCCGCTGCCCATAGCGCGCCTCCGAGCGCACCGGCAGCAGAACCTGCACGAAGCGGCGGTCCGCGCCGATCCGGTCGATCTCCCCGGCGGCCGCCTCCACATCGAGCGTGGGGACGACGAGGCTGGCCCGCAGCCGCTCGTCCCGGTCGAGCCATTCCGCCCGCAGCCAGTCGTTGATCGCCTTCGCCATGGCCGCCTCGAAGTACGCGTTGCGGCTGGTGTCGAAGGCACTGAGGCAGTTGAGGATCGCGTAGCGCGTCCCGTCGCGATCGAGCAGGGCGCCGGCGAGCGCGGCGGCGCTGGTGGGCACCGGGCCGCCGGTCGTTCGCGCGCCGGGCGGATAGGCGCCGTTCAGCGTGGGGGAGAGCTGCACGCCGGCGTCCGCCACGTACTCGCGC
The DNA here is from genome assembly GCA_046462295.1 of Thermoleophilaceae bacterium. Lineage (GTDB taxonomy): Bacteria > Actinomycetota > Thermoleophilia > Solirubrobacterales > Thermoleophilaceae > JACVRW01. The sequence goes on from JBKGUS010000343.1 coordinate 10,731, forward strand.
CAGTAGTCGTCGAAGTAGGGCAGCAGGGCGTCGATCGACTCCGGCGCGCAGTGGGCGTCGCAATCGATCGTCGCTGCGGCTGGCTCAGGCATTGCGTGGAAGGCCGTAGAGCCGGCACGCGTTGCCGGCCAGGATCGCCGCCTTGAGGTCCTTCGGAAGCGAGCGCGGCAGCGCCTGCTTGGGCGAGTCGAAGTCCCAATGTGGGTAGTCGGTCGCGAACATGATGTGGTCGCCCATGCCCATGTGGTCGAAGGCGCGGGCCAGCTGCTCGGGGTCCTCCGGCTCCTCGATCGGCTGCGTGGTGAACCAGAAGTGCTCGCGGAAGTACGCCGACGGCTCTCGGCGCAGATGCGGCACCTCCTCGCGCAGCATCTGCCAGGCGGAATCCAGCGCCCACATCGTCGCGGCGGCCCAGCTGATGCCGGTCTCCTGGAGCACCACCCTCAGGTCGGGGAACTCCTCGAAGACGCCCTCGCACACCATGCTGATCGTGCCGGCCGCCATGACGTTGCCGTTCCAGACGTGCTCCTCGAGGTAGTAGGAGGGCCAGCCGGCCCCGCGGTGCTGCTCGATGCCGCCCGTGTGGATCGCTACCGGCCGGCCGGCCTCCACGGCCGCGGCGTAGATGCTCCAGTAGCGCCGGTTGCCGAGCGGCGCCTCCGCGCTTGCGGGGAGCAGTACGTGCACGAAGCGGGGATCGCCGGCGCGGCGCCCGATCTCGCGGACGGCCAGGTCGGGGTGCTCGAACGGCACGCAGATGGAGCCCAGGAGCCGCGGCTCGGGATCGAGCCACTCCTCGAGGATCCAGTCGTTGAGGGCGCCGCACAGAACCGCGGCGAGCTCGGGGGACTCCGCTCCCCAGACCTGTCCCTGCAGCGGGTTGAGCGTGCCGTACTGCACGTCGTGCTCGTCGAGCAGCTGGCGGCGGAGGAGCCCGAGGTCGCTGCCCGGGAACCCTCCCTCCGGCCAGGCGTCGACCCGGTAGCCGGAGTTGCGCACGCGCGGGTAGATCGCGGGCGGTGGAGCCACGCGTACGCCGACGTCCCGGTAGTGGCGCCACCAGCGCTCGCTGAGCCGTGCCTCGAGCGCCGGGGCGAGCATCATCGGATGGATGTCGGTGTCCACCAGGGTCACGCGACCCTCACCCGCTGCGGCCGTCGCCGGCTGAACCTGGGTGCTAGGCATCGAGGACCACGTACTCCTCCTCGACGTAGACCGGGAAGGTCTCCGCCACGTAGGGGCCGGGCATGCGGCCGCCCTTCGGCTGCGGCTCGTCCTTCGCCGGCTCCGGCGCCTCCAGCGCGTCGCCGTGCTCGACCGAGACTTCGTACGCCTTCACGGGCGGTTCGCCCGGTCCGAGGAACGACTGCCCTGTCTCGAGGTCGTACTCCCACCCGTGCCAGGGGCAGGCGATCAGGCAGGCGTCGCCCTCCATTCGGAAGTCGCCGGGGCCGCTCGACGCCGCCCAGGGGGCGATCCGGCCGAGGCACAGCGGACCGCCCTGATGGGGGCAGCGGTTACGGACGGCGTAGAAGCGATCCCCGACCCGGAACACGCCGATGGAGCGCGTGCCGGCGGTCACGATCCGGCGCTCTCCCGGGGGGAAGTCCCGCAGTGGCGCGACGACGACCCTCACGATCTCTGCGTACCCGCCCGCCACGCGTTGCATGCATGGTTGTCAAATAACTTGTTTTGTGGTTCGCTTTCGGCGCCCAGAGAGGGAGGAGAACACACATGCCCGAGGCCGCAACGACCGAGTTCTGGAAGGACCTGAAGCCGATCGAGAACGTCTTCAAGCCGGACGGGCTCCCCGAGATCTTCTGCAAGGACGCGCCGACGGACGACCGTCGCTACTACGTCCCGCTGACCGAGACGGTCTACACCCGTCCGCTGCTCATCTCCCCCTCTCAGAACCGCTGGTGCGACATCCTGATGGCAACCGGCCCTGGCCTCGTGAACCGCCACTACCACCCGCACCAGGTGTTCGGCTTCACGCTGTCCGGCAAGTGGGGCTACCTGGAGCACGACTGGACCGCCACTGCCGGGGACTTCCTCTACGAGGCGCCGGGCGAGGCGCACACCCTGGTGGCCTATGAGCACGAGGACCCGATGAAGATCTTCTTCAACGTCACCGGCCCCCTGATCTGGCTGGACGAGAACGGCGAGCCCGAGGGTCACTTCGACGTCCACGACTACATCGCGATCTCGAAGGCCCACTACGAGGAGGTCGGGCTCGGGGCCGGCTACATCGAGGGCCTCTTCCGCTGAGAGCGGCGCTCCTCACCGAGTACCACCGCCCCCTCGAGCTGACCGAGCGGGCGGTTCCCGAGCCCACCCGGCCCGACGACGTGCTGGTCCGGATCGCCGGAGCCGGCGTCTGCGCCACGGACCTGCACGCGATCGACGGGGAGATGGAGCCCGCCGGGCTGTCCCCGCCGATCGTGCTCGGACACGAGAACGCCGGGTGGGTCGAGGCCACCGGTGAATTCGTGGCCACGGTTGCGCCGGGTGACGGCGTGCTGCTCTATCCGCCGTACAGCTGCGGCCTGTGCGTCCCCTGCCGGCGCGGCAACGACGTGCACTGCGAGCGCCACCAGTTCACCGGTCTGACCGTGGACGGCGGCTTCGCGGACTTCGTCCTCGTGTCCGAGCGCTCGGTGGTGAAGTTGC
>JBKGUS010000344.1:0-7589 GCA_046462295.1 Thermoleophilaceae bacterium
CGTCCGCAGCTCCGCCAGCCCGCGCCGCATCCCGGCGTCGACGCCGTCGAGGCGGGCGGACAGCCCGCCGATGCTCGACTCGGCCCGCTCGGTGCGCGCCGCGAGCGCCGCCATCTCGGCCCGGGTGGACTCGAGCGACGCCTCGAGCGGCGCCAGCCGGGTGGGGAGCCGCTCGTCGATGCGCGCGTCGATGCGGGCGTCCATCTCCGCGCGGACGCCCCCGACCTCGGTCTGCATCTCGGCGCGCAGGGCGGCGGCGGTGGCGCCGATCTCGGCCCGCAGGCCCGCTGTGGCCTGCTCGAGCGCCATGCCGATCTGCTGCTGGGCCTCCGCCCGCGCGTCGGCGAGGATCCCCTCCCTCAGGGCGGGCGTGGCGTCCGCGAGAGCCTGCTGCACGCGCCCGTCGAGGTCGGCGAGGCGCTCGTCGGTCCGGGCCTCGATGTCGGCCCGCAGCGTCGCCGAGCTTGCCTCGAGCCTCTCGTCCAGCGAGGTCTGGAGGCGTCCTTCCAGCGCGGTCTCCTGCGCTGGGTCGAGCTCCGCGCGGTGCTCGGCGAGCGCCGCGTCCAGCTTCTCCTCGTCGACCGTCTCGTTGCGCAGCTCGGCCAGCCGGCGCTCGAACGCCGCGCCGTCGAGCGTCTCGCCGCTCGGCAGCTTGAGCCGCTCGCGCAGCTCGTCGAGCGCGCCCACGCGCTCCTGGAGCGCACCGAGGTCCACCGCCTCGCCCCCGGCCTCCAGGTCCTCCGCGAGCTGGACCGCCCGCTCCACCCTGGTGCGGACCGCGTCCAGCGACGCCCGCACCTCGAGGACGTCGTCGCGTCCGTCGGCGATGCCCTCGACCTTCCTCCGCACGATGCTGACCGCCGCCTCGCGCTCGAGGTCGCGCGTGGCGATCTCGCGGCCGCGCTCGCGCAGCTCCTTGACGTGCGCGGCCAGCTCGTCGAGCGCCGCCTGGATGCGCTCGTCGGCGCGCTCGAGCGAGTCCACGCGCGCCACGTTCGCGGGGTCCGCCAGCGGGCCGCCCTCCACGACCTGACGCAGGCGCGGGTCGAGCCACCCGAGCTGCACCTGATCGGGGTGGTCGTGCGGGCGCACCGGGCGCTCCCGGTCCTCGATCAGCGCGCGGGCCACCTCCACCAGCACGTCGACGACGGTGTTCCAGGCCTCAGCCAGGATCAGCTCGCCGGGCCGAGCGTCGGCGAGCGGGCCGAGGCGGCCCAGCAGGGCGGTGAGGCGATCTATCTCCTCGACGGTCGGCATCCGTCAGCCTCCGATCAGGTTCGTGAGCTGGCCCCCGGTGGTGCGCGTGGTCCGCAGGTAGGTCTGGAGCTCGTTCTCGGGGCGCACCTGCGTGCCGGCCTCCTGGTAGCTCCGCGCGGTGTTCACGAGCGTCTGGACGACCGCCTGGTTGCGGAAATCGTCCGCGCCCGCCCCGGCGGCCACCGCGAGCTCGTTCACCTCGCTGAGCACGAAGTTGCCGGCCGAGGACAGCTTCTGCGTGAACGTCGGAGTGTCGCTCACGACGGTCGCCCGCAGGTCCTCGATCCGGCCGAGCAGCCGCTCCCGCGCCGCCGGCTGCACCTCCGCCGGGGCGAGGTCGATCACGTCGTTGATCGTGCGGCGCAGGTTGGCCGTCTCGATTTCGCGCCGCAGCTCCAGCAGGCTGCGCCCGAAGGCCTCGGCGAAGCGCCTGATGTTCCCCTGGACCTCGCCGATCTTCTCCTCGATCTCGGGATGGTCGTGGCCGCGCGGGGACACGAGGTTGGACAGCTGGAGGGTCGCGTTGGCCAGGTCGCTGACCGCGCCGACGAGCACGTTCCAGTCCGCGGCGCGAATGGCCTCCCCCGGGCTCTTGCCGCCGATCGGCGCGAGCCGGTCGCGCGCGCCGGTCGCCGCCTGCTGCACGGGCGTGAGATCGGCGTCCGGGGTCTCGCGGATCGGCGTGTCCCGGAAGAGGTTCTCCGGTATCGGCACGGGCACGATCGTCGGCAGCGGCTGGGGGAAGAGCCGCACGATCCGCCGCTCGATCGGCTGGAGGAGGTTGGGGTGGGTGACCTCGAGCTCGTAGTTGCCGGGGTCGAGGTCGCGCACCAGCAGCGAGCCGTCGAGGAACGGCTTGCGCTCGAGCGCCACCCCGGTGAGCTGGTTGACCAGCTTGATGTTGGCGTCCCGGTTGGCGGGCGGAAAGCCCTGGAGCTGGATGTTGAAGGTGGCCATTCGATTCTCCTCGCTCGCTATTCGAGCCACTGGAGGTCGCCGTACGGGAACGAGACCTCCCAGAACAGGGTCAGCTCGTGGTCGTCGCCCTTCTGCACCGGGGCGAAGGTCACGCGGTTGTAGAGCACGGGATCGCCCTCCTCGGGCCGCGACAGGAGCCCCGCCTCGCGCACCGTCCCCACGGCGCTCGCGTCGGGCATGGTGGCGTGGAAGCGGACGCGCGCCACGCGGCGCACGTCGTCCACGATGGGGGCGCCGAAGGCCTCCGACGGGATCGCCACCTCGGTCGAGCCCTGGAGGGCAGGCTGGCCGCCCTCCTCCTCGTTCTCAAGCGCGGCGGTGGCGAAGGCGTCCGACTCCGGCGCGGAGCTGGTGCCCACGCCCATGTGCGTGATCGGCGACCCTGTGCCACGGAACAGGTCCGCGATCAGTACGGCTCCCTGGCGCATGACCGAGTTGGCGGCGCGGCGGACGGCCACCGTCGCGCCGGTGCTGTCGCTGATCGTGAGCTCGAGCTTGGCGCGCACGGCGATTCCTCCTTCAGCGGTAGGTCGAGTTGTCGAACGGCGTCTTGCCGAACACGCCGCCGGCGTCCGGCAGCGCGTCAGCGCCGGTGGGGCCGAGCTCGCGCTGCACGAGCGGCTGGCGCGCGAGCAGGTGGTCGCCCAGGCGCTGCACCTCGGCGAACGGCCGCAGCCTCACCTCGCCGCGCACCCCGGCGGGGCGCAGGCGCACCATCGTCCCCTCGAGCGAGGCAGCGAGCCGGTCGCGGCGCGCGCGGGCGTCGGCCTCGGCGCCGGCCGCGTGGCGGAGCGTCCCGGCCGGCAGGTCGATCTCGAACGCGGCCGGCTCGGCCTCGGTCCAGGCGGCGTGGAGGTTGACGGCCGGGTCGAGATAGAAGAGCGAGTGGTCGAAGCTCGTCTCGTCCCAGCGACCCTCCCGCAGCTCCAGGTCGGCGAGCGCGAGCAGGAAACGGTCGAGGCCGGCCTCGTCGTAGTGGGCCACGGGCAGGAACCACAGCTCGTTCGGGCCGGGGCGCAGCGTGATCGCCCGGGCGGGCGTCTGCACCTGCGCCTCCGTCCACGGCTGCCCGGGCTCGAGCCCGCCGATTGACACGAGCCGCTCGCTCACGTCGTGCTGCTCGAGCTGGGCCCGCACGCCGCCGTCCGGCTGCGGGACGAGCCAGAGCCGCTCGCCGGTCGCCACCGTGCCGTGGAAGAGGAGCGCCTCGCGGGTGGTGAGGCTGGCGACCAGGGGCACGCACTCCGGCCCCTCTGGCAGGCCGGTAAGGAGGAACGCGGCCGGCACCGGATCGAGGCCGCCCTGGGCCGCCTCGAAGCGGTGCAGCGGCTCGATGCCGCCCCCCGCGACCGGCGCCCGCACCTCCCGGCGCCGCGGCGGGTTCTCGACCAGCGCGGCGCGCTCGTCGTCGGGGGCGCGCGCGAACTCGCCCAGCGGCGGAAGGGCCACGACGGCCATCGCGGCCTGAAAGCTCGTCGCGTAGGCGCGCACGAACCCGGTGAGGGCGGCGCGGGTCACCGCGCCCTCGAGTAGCAGCGCGTCGCGCAGGGCGTGCACCCACGCGCGGAAGAGGCCGAGGGACTGCCACTCCTCGGGCGCGAGGTCGAGCACCGCCGCCAGCGCGGCCGCGTCGTCCCGGTCGACGCACTGGTCGAACCAGTGCGAGCGCTGGATCGAGACGAGGTCCTCGTCGACGATCTCGAGCGCCACCCCCGGCACGCCGAGGACCGCGCCGCTGAGCTCGCCCTCGCGGTAGAGCGACGGCACGCGGGTAGCCATGCTCGCTGCGCGCGCCACGCTAGATCGCCCCCTCGCGCACGTCGAGCGTCACGGTCCCGCGCCGGAGGACTTCGCCGAGCGCGGGCTCGTACGACCCTACGCCGTCGGTGAGCTGGAGGAACCGATCAGCGGCCTCCACTGTCAGCTGGGCCTGCGAGCGCACGAGCGCGTAGCGCGTGTCGTCGCGGATCGCCGCCGCCACGCCGTCCAGGGTCAGCGGCGCACCCGGGGCCCGGGTAGTCAGGTGGGCGTCGAAGGCGGCGTTGATCGCCGCGGTGGCGGCGGACTCCGTGACGCCGGGGAGGAGGTGCACCGGGAGCAGCGCGCTCACGCTCGACTGGGTGGCGCCCGCCTCCGGTGCCACCTCGGTCTGCGCCGGCCCGAAGCCGATGTCGCCGACCTCCAGCACCTCGCCCGAGGCCAGCTCGAGCGAGTCGCCCGCCGGCCGGCCGGCCGGACGCAGCTCGATGTCGGCATCCACGATGCGCTCGTCGGAGAGGACCGCGGCCGCGAGCTGCGCGCGCCGCGCCACCCCTCCCGGAGGCACGGCGGCCAGGAACTCGCGGACCCGCTCGGCGCAGGCGTCCTGGAGCGAGCTCAGCTCCGCTCCGCTCACGCCGGTCCCGGCGAGGGTGAGCGTCACGCTCGCGTCCACCCGCAGCGTCGCGCCGGGGGCCGCGACCACGCGGATGCCGGCCGGGCGCAGCTCCTCGATGGCGCGCTCCGCGGCCCGCTGGGTCTCTGTGTCGGCCGGGTCCGCGAAGGCGACCGTGATCGACACCTCGCCGTAGATCCCGTTGGGGGCCTCGACGATCTGGAGGTCCTTCACACCGGGGATCGAGAGTACGCCGAACCGGAGCGCGTCGAGCGTCCCCCGGCCGGTGGCGTGGAGGGCGCCCCGCGCCCGCCGGCGGAGCTCGTCGTCGCTCTCGGCCGCCGACAGCGCGCGCGCCGGCTGGGGGTTCGTCACCTCGCCTATGCCCGCCACCAGCACCTCGAGGCGGTCGAGCGCCCCCGCGTCCACGAGCGGCGTGCCGGGGCTCTCGCCGGCGGTCAGGACCTCGCGGCTCGGCTCGCCCGGCTCGAGCGTGATCTCTGCCGTCGTCAGGTAGCGGGCGCTAGCGGCGTCGGTGACTGCGGTGCCGACCGGCACGGTCACCCGCCCGGCCGCCGATCCGGCGCCGCGGCCGAGCCGCACGCGCGCGACGGGGTGCCCGCCGGCCAGCCGCCGCGCGCCGACGAGCGCCACCACGTTGTCCAGCGAGCGCCCCTCCGCGGTGTCCAGGAACGCCGACCGGTAGACGTGCTCGAGGTGCGCGTACATCTCGGCGAGCTCGCGCGAGACCGTCTCCATCAGCGTCCGCACGACGGAGCCCACATTGAGGTCGTTGACCGGGACCGGCGCCGTCTCCACGGGGTAGTAGTTGACGGTCAGCGGCGTGCCCGGGACCGGCGCGCGCGCCTCGGGCCGGAAGCGAATGGCGTCCGTCTCCGCGGGGTCGTCGCCCGTCGCGACGAGCTCGAAGTCGGCCTCGGTGAAGCGGTAGGGGATCTGCGGCGCGTCCGGGGCCGGACCGGTCGCGACGGTGCCCTCGAGGTGGGAGATGCGGCGCACGGGGCGGTCGCGCAGCTTCTCGAGCACGATCGGTGGGCCGGCCAGGGGGGCCGTGAGCGTCTCGCGCACGGTTCCGCCGGTGAGCGTCGTGAGGACGTCGCGCACGATCGCGTCGTAGGTGCGCGGGACGTAGCTCACAGGGCCAGCTCCAGGCCGAGCACGACGGGGTCGCCGCCGGACACCGGGCGCACCCCGAGCGTGAACACGAACGAGGCGGCGTCCTCCTGCGCGGGATCGAAGCTCAGCTCCGCCGCCGCGTCCTCCACGCGCGGCTCCCGGCGCACGCACTCGAGCACGAACGCGCGGCAGCGGTGGCGGAGCGCCTCGGTCTTGTGCTCGCCGATCAGCTCGTGGACCCGGGAGCCGTAGTCGGGGTGGCCCAGCGCGGCCAGCGCGCCGCGCGGCGTGAGGATCCGCAGGACGAGCGCCTGGGCCAGGTTCTCGCGCTCGCCGATGACGTCGAGGTCCGCGGCGCCCGGCGGATCGGGGCGCCCGTGGCTCTCGAGCAGCTTGCGCAGCAGCGGCGTAACGGTCCGCTCGCGCGCCGCCACGTCGAGCGCCTGGGCGTCGTGGGCCACGAGCCCGGGCACCACCGCGAGGTCCACGCCGAGGTGCGCGAAGCGGCTCATCCGGCGAGCACCGTCCCGCCGGCCACGATGCTCCCGACCGGCATGTCGGTGGGGTCGTTGCAGGTCTTCACCGTGTCGCCGGCTCGGGCGGCGCCCTTGCCGCCGACGAGCACCGTGGACGACCCCATGTGGACCTCGCCCTTGTTGGCGGGCGGGCTCTGGAAGGAAGTGCCGGGCGGGGTGGGGATGTGCGACGGCTGGTTGGTCGCGGTGGACCCGACAACGGCGGCCTCCTTGCCGCCGGCCTTCACGGTCGAGACGAGGCCGCCGTCGAGCTGCCCGCTGAAGGGGTGCGGCAGGGGCGTCGGCACCGGCGCGGGGCTGGGCACGAGCACGATGTGCGTGTCCACGGCGATCACCGTGTGCGTCTTGGTGGCGAACGGGGCGCCCATCAGTTGAGCTCCACCGTCCCGCCGGAGACCTTCACCTTCGAGGAGCCCTTCACCTCGACCTCGGAGCCCTCGAGTGTGAGCTTGCCCGACGTCTTGAGCGTGACGTCGCCGTCCTCCTTGAGCGTGAGCGCGCTGCCGCCGGCCTTCAGCTCGGCGCGCCCACCGCCCGACTTGGTGATCGTGAGCTCGAGCGCTCCGACGGTCACCTGGAGCTGGTCCGCGTCGGCCAGCACCTTCACCGGCTCGCTCCCGACCTCGAGCGTGGCCGTGGACCCGTCCGTCTCGACGACGAGCTTCAGGTCCGGCGGGTCCGACCCGGGCGGCAGGCCGACCGCGAGCTTGCCGTCGGTGGCGTCGGTCGGTGGTGGCAGCGCGTCGGAGTAGATGCGGCCGATGACCACCGGCGCGTTGTGGTCGCCCTCGAGGAATGCGACGACGACGAGGTCGTCCACCGCGGGCAGCGCGGCCGCTCCGAGCATCCCGACCGCCACCGGCACCTGTGGGAGCACGAGGCCCGAGTCGCGCAGCTCGACGGTCACGGCGTGGTCCGGGGCCGCGCCGGAGGCGCCGTAGGTCTCCACCACCACCCCCACGGCGGGGAGCGCGCGGGCGCCGGCCTCGTGGCGGGCGATGCGGGTGACGCTGTCGAACAGGGCGCCGCTCACAGGAGCCCCCCGACCGCGCCCAGGGCGCTCCCCAGCGCGGCTCCCAGGAGGCCCCCGGCGCCCGCCGCGGCGCGCGCCTCGAACTGGGTCGTCCCGCCCTCGGCCGGCGCCAGCCGGTGCGTGACCGCGGTGAGCAGCCACGGTCCGCCCTCGAGGCCGTCGGGCAGGTCCTGGATGTCGACCGTGTCGCCCGGGCGCAGCGCAGGCAGGAGGAAGCCGCGTGCCCGGAGCCTCACGCCGCCCGCCGAATGGCGCTCCGCCGCGGCGGTGCCGG